>DCIE01000061.1 GCA_002315765.1 Ruminococcaceae bacterium UBA1734 | reverse complement strand
AAAAGAAAAGTTGATGAGTTTTTAGGTTCTTGGAAACAAGACGAGCAAAGAAAACCACTAATTATTAAAGGCGCAAGGCAAATCGGAAAAACCGAATCAATCAATAATTTTGCGCAAAAGCATTATAAAAGCATTATTGAAATAAATTTTGTAACATCTCCTAAATATAAACAAATTACAATAGACGGGTATAGCGCCGAAGACGTAATTAAAAACATATCTTTAATTGAGCCGACCTTTGAATTTATCCCCGGTGAAACATTATTGTTTTTTGACGAAATTCAAGAATATCCCGAAATTGCTACTTCGCTTAAATTCTTTGATATTGACGGTAGATTTGATGTAATTTGTTCCGGTTCACTTCTTGGTATCAATTATAAAAAGATAGAGAGCAATAGCGTAGGATATAAAACGGACTACAATATGTATTCGCTTGATTTTGAAGAAT
Source organism: Ruminococcaceae bacterium UBA1734 (assembly GCA_002315765.1). Taxonomy (GTDB): domain Bacteria; phylum Bacillota; class Clostridia; order Oscillospirales; family Acutalibacteraceae; genus UBA737. The sequence continues at coordinate 17,057 of DCIE01000061.1, read as the reverse complement.
TCTTATGGGCAAAAGGATATAAAAATGATGTTATAGACGGAATGCTTGCCCATATGAAAAATCAAACACCGTTTTCCGAACTTGAACACTCTTTGTTTTCTTCTTTGTTTTTAGATTACTGTATATTAGGCGGTATGCCGGCAGTAGTATGCGAGTATATTAAAAACAAAAATTTTGCCGGAACACTTCAAATTCAAAGGCAACTTATATCCGATTACAAAGAAGACATTCGCAAATATGCGGAAGGTATGGACCAAACACGAATTATCAATGTTTTTAACAGTATTCCTTTTCAACTCGCCAAGGAAAACAAAAAATTTCAATTATCAAAGGTTGAAAAAGGCGCTCGTTTCAAGGACTACAGAGGTTGCATAGAGTGGCTTCAAGATGCAGGTATGATAAATCTTTGTTATTGCCTAAACGATGCCGAACTTCCTCTTAAAGGCAACTATGACATCAACAAATTCAAGGTGTATTTTTGTGATACCGGACTATTTGTCGCATTGTTAGACGACGAGGCACAAGAGGACTTACGAGCAAATAAAAATCTTTCGGTCTATAAAGGAGCACTTTACGAGAGTATTGTGGGAGAGGCACTTGTAAAGGCAGGATATGGACTTTACTATTTCAAAAGAGATGATTCTACACTTGAAGAAGACTTTTTTGTGCGTACGGCTGACAAATTAATACCCGTGGAAGTGAAATCAAATAACGGTAAAGCAAAGTCGTTAAAGCAACTAATCGGCAGCGATAAATATTCAGATATAGCTTATGGGATAAAATTTTGTTCCGGAAATATCGGGTTTGAAAATAATATATATACTTTCCCATATTATTGCACATTTCTATTAAAAAGATATTTAAAGTAATTACATCGTTGAACCAAAACCGTTTTTTCTAAGTGAATGGAAAGTTTTCATTTTATACTTTATTCCATTTTGACTATATACAGTTTTAATAACAATAAAGTTAATAACTAACTATTATAAGAATCAGGAGTTGTTAGCGTGAAAAATCACGCCAAATAATAAAGGCAACCGAAACAGATGCGATATAAAAATCACCATTTCAGTGATTTTTTATTGCATTTTGTGTATTAAAAAAGAAATGGTGATTATTATGACCGAAATTGAAAAAATCGCATATGCTAAAAGCTATATTGATAGACTTGCTAACGGAATAAATCCACTTGATGATACGATTATTCCAAAAGACGATGTTGTAAACAACATAAAAATATCCCGTTGCCTATTTTATGTTTCAGATATTTTAAGACAAGTTGTTGAAAACAACGGTATTTCACATCAAGAGAAAAAGAAAAAACTGAATTTTTTCCTTTCGGCAGAGCAAATATCAGCATTGAAGGCTTCCGAAATGCCCCTTTGCATTTCGGAAATAACCGCATATCTAAATTCGCTTGTTAATTTAGAAGACTATAAAAAATTGAAGCACAGTACCATTACATCTTGGTTGGTTAGCATAGGAGTATTAAACGAAATTGAAACTCCGATTGGAAAAAGGAAACATCCGACCGAACAAGGAACGGAATTGGGTATTTTTGTTGAAAATCGGATGGGCATACGCGGACCATACGATGTTGTGTTATATAATAAAAATGCCCAACAGTTCATTTTTGATAATTTAGATGCGATATTAGAAACACAGTGATTTATTATATTTTTAAAACCAAGGTGATTATTATGGGAACAAAAAATTTGCTTATTCGTGCTTGGTGCTATAATTAAAAATCAACACTTGATTTGTGCTGTTTCTTTGCGCTATAATTACCATACCGACTATAAGGGGGATTCTTATGGCTAAATTAGTAAAAAGTGAAAAAATATCATTGAAAGACCATCCGGAAATCAATGAAGCAGCGATACAATCTTTTATTTTTGAAGACCCATCTGTTTTAGGTCTTGGAGAGTTAATTCCTATTCAAAGAGAAAAGATACAACCTGCGGGCGGAAGATTAGATATGTTACTTTCAGACCAAGACGGTTTGGCTCGCTACGAGGTTGAAATTCAACTGGGAGCTACCGACCCGAGCCATATTATTAGAACAATTGAATACTGGGATACAGAAAAGAAAAGATATCCCAAATATGACCATTGTGCTGTAATTGTGGCAGAAGAAATAACCGGTCGTTTTATGAATGTTATTTCATTGTTTAATGGTGCTATACCATTAGTCGCTTTACAAATGTCTGCGGTAAAACACGGCGATGATATTGAACTTATTTTCACAAAAGTATTAGACCGTATTAACGCCGGAGACGATGAAGAAGAAAATGCAGAAATAACCGATAGAAATTATTGGGATAAGCGAAGCACACCAAATATGCTCAAAAATGTTGATAAAATTTTTGAAGACCTTGGAGAGTTAATAGAAGGTTATGAATTAAAATACAACAAATTTTACATAGGTATTGCTAAAGACGGAATAGCCAAGAATTTTATTTCATTTAAGCCCAAGAAAAGTTTTTTGACTTTTATATTTAAAGGTCCTGAAGACCCAGATAAAATAGCCCGACTTGAAGAAGCCGGACTTGAGGTTTCCTATCTTTCTCGTTGGAAAGAATATGATGTTAGAATTGAAAACTTTTCTCACTATGAAAAACACAAAGAAATAATAAAAGAAATGGTAAAGTCTTCAAAGCAATATTATGGTGCGGATAGCGAATAAATTTTCCCATAGAAAAATCAAATTTTGTGCTAACTTTGTGCTAAAATTAAAAAAGCCCTTTTAATAAAGGACTTTTATGGTGTTTTTTGTGGTGAGGCTCGACACGGAAAAGCATTTAAGGGACTTTTAGATAGATGTTTTGCTAATAAAAAGTCCTAATACAGCATATTATATTATATTGTGAAATTCCCCCGATTTTTTATGGGGGAATTTTTTATGTGTTGGACAAAGAGTGAAAAATCATAGTGTAATACCAGGAATTACAAAAAGGATGTTATCAATATCGTGTTACCTATGTTAAAGTTTGCAATCAAACAACAAAAAATAATGACAATTATATTTTTTAGTCAATTTTTATTGGCATTCGTTGTACATTTTTTACAAAAAAATATTATAATTATAATACATTTAGTAATCTTTGCAACATTATGCTAATTTTATGCAACAAAATGCTATTGTTTTTTTTGATTTTTTATTTACAATAAAAATAGCAAGTTATAAAAATATATTTTGAAAGGTGATTTTAATGAAAAGGAAAGTATCTTGCTTTATTGCGATGCTTTTAGTTGTATCGTTTGTATTAGCCGGATTTCTTTGTGTTTCAGCGTTGAAATACAAAGAAAATGTTGTAGCTGATGATTTTTCTGATGCTTCTAAATCGTTTTTTGTTTGTCCCGGGGATATAGATAATAACGGAAAATTAGATTCTGAAGATTTATCATCGCTTGTTTCGACTTTGTTGTCCGCAAGCGGGACAGCATATAGTGATGTTGTTTCTCAATTTGAAGGGGCAAAGTATTCCGATGTCAACGGAGATGAAAGTGTCAATATTATTGATTTGGTTAAGTTGAAAAAGAATATTTCGGCTGAAAATTTCTTCCGTTCGGACGGAACATTGGCATTTGACGGAAAATGTGTTTATTGCAAATCACTTGTTAATGACATGGGTACAGGAGCTACATATAGAATTACATATAGATATAAAGCTTCTACTCCTTTGACCGTAAAGATTAATGCCATCGGAGAAGAAAAGTCATACTCTAATGCTATATCAAGTGATTGGCAGACTGCCGAATATACCGTTAAAACTAAACTGTCTAAGGGTAGCGCAAAGGATTTTGACCTTAGAATAGACGGAAAAGGTGTTTTAGACAGTTTCAATATTACAAGACTTAATATGGACAACGAAACGGTTGCTCAGTAATAGGTCAAATTATATATTGAAAGTGAGGAAAACTATATGAATAACAGTTTTAAAAGGCTAATCAGTATTCTATTGTGTTTAGCAATGATTTTTTCGATTTTCAGCGTATATGTTGCCGCTGATACAACACCGCAAACCGTAAGCTATTATGTAAAATATTTAGGAACCGGAGACGGTAGAAGCATAAGCAGTCCTGCCGGTTCGATTTGTGCTGCAATTAACAGTATTAATGCAGACGGATTAGATGCGGATGATACTGCTAATGTTTATGTAATTTATAATGAGAGTGAGGGTTATCATTCGTATTCTTCATCAAATACGCTTCTCCCTTATTCAAGAGACGGAGTTGATAGCAGATATGTTGCTCATACTGCTCATGTTGTTGTTCAGGGCTACGGAGACAGCAATGTTTCAATTTCATATTCCACAAAGTTTAATAACACTTTAATCATCGGAGGACCTACAACTTTTAAAAAGGTAAATATGTTCTCTCCCAGCACAAATGATAGATATATTTATGCGCTTGGTAACAGTGTAAAGTTTGGTTCCGATGTTGAGTTTTATAAAATGAAAGACTCTTCAGGCGGTTTTGCAAAATGTTTCTCTCCGAAATTTGCCTTAACGATTTATCAATGCGACCAATCAAGTTATGATGTTTCGGGAGACCAAACAGTTGTGTTCGATTCAACTTGTGTTTCTGATGCTGAATTAAATATTACATCTGAAAATTATGATAACCGTTTTCATAATCAAGACTTAAATATTGAACTTAACAATTCGGATATTGGCTCTAACAATCCTTTTAAGCTTCGCTTTGGTGGCTCACACGAGTATTCCACAACTCATACTATAAAAGGAAACTTTAATATCTATATTAAAAATGCAACGGAGGTTGGATTCCTTAAATCTCTCGGTAATCAAAAGATTGCCGTAAACGGCGGATTGCAGGTTATGGCAAAGCCCGGAATTAAATACAAAGATGCTACTTGGACTCAAACAACCTCTCTTGAAACCGCAGTTAATTCGGTTACATCTCTAACAAGCGCAAGTAAGTGGATTATGTATGTTAATACATCGGTTAATGATATAATTAAGTTTACGAAAACAGCAGGTACTTACGATATAATGGATGGCTATGTTGCAACAGCAGTTAATTCCGAAACAGGTGCAACAGTTAAGTCAAATGCCGGAAAGCTTGTAATTGATGAGGGCGTTTGGAATATTACATTCTCAACTGCACCGATTGAGAAAAACTACTATGCAAAATACGGCGGAACAGGCGATGGACGAAGTGTTTCAACTCCTGCAGGTTCAATTATGGAAGCTGTTAAATCCGTAAATGCCGATGGACTTAAGGCAGGAGATACAGCAAATATCTATGTTATTGCTCCGGACAACGGAAATACTGTTTCATCAAGCGGTCATACTGTTTGCCCGTGGGAAAGAAATTCAAATGAACGACAAGTATTACACACAGCAACAATCGTAGTACAGGGTTACGAGGGTGTAAATCAGTTCGTTGCTTATTCCGACAGAGTTAATGTAACATTGCTTTTAAGCGGTCCTACCGAATTTAAAAACATAAACCTTTTTGCACCAACAACAAAAGGTACGCCCAAATACATATTTGCACTTGGAAACAGTGTAACATTCGGTAGCGGTACAAAGTTTTATGTAAGAAATGACAGCAATAACGGTTTTCTCAGATGTCAGGCACCGTTTATTACAACATCAACATATCAAGTAGACAATTCTACTGCCATTGTTAATTCCGCCCAAACCATCACATATAACTGTGCTTGTACACTTTCCGGTACCAGTATTGAAAACATCGGTGAGCTTAATGTTCCAACCTATTTCTATGCAAATTCCAATGCATATAACAGTGAAGATTTTAACTTAGTGCTTAACAATGCCGAAATAGGTCATTCGGAGAACAATCCGCTTAAAATCCGTTTTGGCGGCGACAATGAAAACAATACTACATATCATTTTAAGAAAAACTTAAATATGAGCATTAAAAATGCCGGATATGTTGCATTCTTAGGTGCAAAAGCTGGAAGCGGTCAAAAGATTCAGGTTGACGGCGGATTGCAGGTAATGGCAAAACCCGGCGTTGTATATCGTGGCGGCGATTGGGTTGTATATAATAATGTCGGTCAGGCAATTCGTAAAGTTGCTTCAATATCAAACACATCAATTTGGGCTTTAACCGTATCCGAACAGGATAAGATTTCTTATACGCCTACAGCCGGTAAGTATTTAATTGCCGATGGATATGTAGGTCATGCAATTGATTCAAATTCAAATCAATATGTCTCTGAAAACGGCATATTAACAATTCCGGCAGGTGATTATTCTATTTGGTTCACAGAACAGGCAAGTTCAGAATATTCCGATTATATCTTCAATCGCGGAACAGGACTTCAAAACACATATAGCAAGTTAACAACCGGCAATAAGAAACTTAATGTGGTTTATTTCGGCGGTTCCGTAACAGAAGGATACGGCGGTCCCGGATTTGACTCTTCAAAATGTTGGAGAAATCTTTCCGGTGAATGGCTTAAAAACACCTTCCCGGAAGCTACAATCAATACAATTAACTGTGCTTGTGGAGAAAGCGGAACACTTCTCGGTTCTTATCGCTTAAATAAGGATGTTCTTTCACAAAATCCCGACCTTATTTTCCTCGAGTATTCAATAAACGATAAATATGACAATGCTACATACGAAAGAGCTTCTTATCAATTTGAAACCATTGTCAGAGGAATTAAAGAAGCTTTCCCGACCTGTGATATCATAACCGTTCTTGTTACTGATTACGATAAGGCCGATGCGGCACGAAAGGCTAACGGTGGTAATCTTCATACTCAAGCTCAGGCTCACGAAGACATTTGTAAGATTTATAACATTCCTTCAATTCATGTAGGTCGTGCTCTTGCCGATTTACTTCCCGGCGGATTTACATATGAACAATGGAAAGCAATTTGCGGAGCTTACGATACCGTTCACTTGAAAGAGGGAGGCAATCAGGTTTATTTTGATGTAATAAAAGAATACCTAAACAGCCAATTGGTTTACGGTGAATATGACGGTTCTGCCGCTACTTACAATCTTCCGGAAGTTCAAAACAACCATTTGTTAAACGGAAATATTACATACATTCAACCTTCAAAGGCACTTATTGACCGTTCTAATCAGCTTGGTGGTTCCGGTGTATCCTATAAGTATGATACGGCATTCCCGCTTAGAGGTTACGATGATATTTTCAATTTCTGGTACGGTGATGTTGACCATACTTTGGCAATTGAATTTAACGGTACCGAGTTAATTGCATTACTTCATAATTATAATGATTCACGAAACGGAGAATCAAATAGAACTTATGAAATAAGCATTGACGGCGGTGAATATACATCACATAAGTTTTATCATATGAATCCTACCGTTTTGGCAACAGGTCTTTCAGCAGGAAACCATATTGCCAAAATCAGAGTAGCCGTTGCAGACTCAGACAATTGGTTGTGGATTGGAGCATTATTCAGTCGTGATGAAACAAGACAAACTGTAAAAGGCTCTGAATATACCGATGCTCTGATTAATGCTAATTTCAATGTTGAGGGTGCCGATATTAAGGAAGGAAATGATTTAGGATTAAGATTTGTATTTAACCTAAATAAGTCATTCCTTGAAGAATTACCTGAAGTCGTTGAATACGGCGCAATCACACTTCCAACTGATACTTCGGAAGGAAAAGAAATGTTCCTTGATACTCCGATTGTTAAGGAGTGGCAGTGGGATAGTACAACCAAAGAAAACTTTACCCCTTTGAAAACAGGGGCTACACCTACAAAGGTTGTTGCAACAAATATTCTTGAAGAAACCGACACACAACTTAAGTATACCCTTTGTTTAACAAATGTGGACAGTGCAAAATACAATAAGTTCTATTCGGTTCGCGGATATATTAAATACAACAATGCTAAGGGCGAAACAAAGGTAGTTTATACCGATGATTTTGAAAGCAGTCTTTATAAGGTTGCTGCCGAAACAAACAATTCGTCTAAAACCAATGTTGAAAACAGTATTATTGATTATGTGGAAAATGATAGAGTTGACGCATATTTTGCCGAAAATACCGTAAAGCAATATTATTGCGGTGTTGAAGGTTGCGAGGACACTAATCCAAATCACAAGATATATATTCTTGAAAACAATCTATTGGTAAGAGAAGCAAACTTAACAGGTTTCGCCGATACCGAAAAGACCGAAATAGCTTTCTTTACAGACCCACATTTGAATTATGTGGATGAAAAAGATATTCTTGAAAAGAATACAAATGCTCTTTCTTCCTATCGTGGTAGAACTTGGTTGAGAGATGGCTCTCAATTGAACAACTTAAAGAAAGCAATGGAATATGCAAGTATGTTCAAAAAGACCGTTATGGGCGGAGACGCTGTTGACTATATCTCTAACGGTTCGATAGAAATGACAGAACGCCTATTGACAAATAAGTCGGTAAATGGTAGTATCAAGATGGTACTTGGTAACCATGAAACAATGGAAACATGCCAGGCAGATACATCCGGACTTAAGTCGAAGTATTCTCTTGCTGAAAGAAATGCATTAATTCAAGAACATTGGACTAACGGTGTAAACTTTGACTATGAGATTATGAAGAAGAGTGATGGCGTTACAGATAATTTAATGCTTATATACTTGGATGATTCTACAAAGTCTTATACTGCCTCACAGTATACACAACTTGAATCTGCATTGAGTGAAGCACGAACAAAGAATGTTCCGGTAATTATATTCCAGCATAGCGCAATGCGCACATGGAATCCTAATGAACAGGCAGTTTACTTTATGAGTGATCAGGGTACCGCTGCTGATAAAACTTCGTTCGGTACAGCTTCAACAGGCTCATATAGTATGAATTTCTATACCGGAAATAATAATTACTTTGTTGGTGGCAATAATAACGATACCGCTACGCAAGCCGTTTGCACCCTTATCAGAAAGAATTACGATATAATTAAGGGACTTATTTGCGGTGATGAACATGCACATGGATATACTGAAATTGTCGGTTTGAATCAAGACGGCACGGTGGCAACTGATGTAGGCGGTAATGCTTATGTTATTCCACAGCATATTCAATACGGTGTTCACTACAACGGTGTAATGAAAATTACAATTGAATAATATGCTTTTTACTTAATTAAGTAATGTTTGCCACCTGTAAATTGAATGTTTTATGGGTGGCAATTTTTTAATATCAGGAGGAACACAGTGAGGGAACAAGAACTTATTAAATTACTTGACGATATGTCGATAATGGAAAAAATCGGCGAACTTAACCAAATCCCCGGGGAATACTATAAGGAAACGATGACTGCAACGGGGGAAAATACCACCCTTAATTTTCCAAAGGAGCTCATCAAAACAATTGGCTCAGCACTTAATGTTTCCGACCCGGAACTAATAGTAAAAATTCAAAAAGAGCATATCGAAAATCATCCCCATCATATTCCTATGCTGTTTATGCTTGATATCATACACGGACTTGATACAACATTTCCCATACCTTTAGCACAAGGTTGTTCTTTTGACCCTGAATTGGTAAAAACACTGTCATCTGCTGCGGCAAAAGAGGCTTGTGTTTCGGGACTTCATGTTACATTTTCACCAATGGTTGATTTATGCCGTGATGCCCGTTGGGGCAGGGTTATGGAATCTTCGGGAGAAGATACATATCTAAATTCAGTTATGGCAAAAGCGGCCGTTGAGGGATATCAGGGCAAAGACTTAACAGAAGAGGGAACTATAAGTTCCTGCGTCAAGCATTTTGCGGCATACGGTGCTGTTGAGGGTGGTAGAGAGTATGCAAGTGTTGATATTTCCGAAAGAAATTTAAGAGAGTATTACTTACCTCCTTATAAAGCTGCTTGTGATGCGGGTAGCGGAATGCTTATGACATCTTTTAATACTATCGGCGGTATTCCGTCCACCGCAAACAAGCATATAATGAAGGATATTTTAAGAGATGAATGGAATTATGACGGTGTTGTCATAACCGATTACGGTTCTTTATCAAATATGGAGAGCCATGGTATTTCCGAAAAGGATGATGTGTTGTCGGAATATGCAATTAACGCTACTGTTGACATCGAAATGTGTATCGGAAGATATTATCAAGGTTTGCAAAAATTGATTAACGAGGGTAAGATTTCGGAAAAGCAAATTGATGATGCGGTACTTCGTATTTTAAAACTTAAAAACAGACTCGGACTGTTTGAAAACCCATATAGATTTGCAAATTCTGAAAAAGCAAAAGAAATTTGTCGCAGTAAAAAAATGATGGAAACTGCTTATAAAGCAGTAAATCAAACATCGGTACTTTTAAAAAATGAAGATAAATCATTACCGCTTAAAAAAGATGAAAAAATAGCATTTATCGGACCTTTTCTTGATTCCCACGATTTATTGGGAGGTTGGCCCGGAAATCTAAAATACCGTAGCGAAGATAAAAGTGTTTTAGACATTATAGAAAATGATTATCCGGATAATCATTATTTGTTTGCAAAAGGCTGTGAAATGCTGGGAAGCGAAGAGCCGATGCTAAAAAGGCGAAAACTTCCGTTTGAGGAAAACCAAAATGCAAGAAATGAGAAAATTGATAAAGCAATTGAAGTTGCGCAAAAAGCTGATAAGGTAGTGATGCTTTTGGGTGAGCATCCCCGTGTCGGCGGCGAAATCACCTCAAAGGTTGATATTAGAATACCTAAAATCCAACAAGAGTTATTTGATGCGGTAAGCAAAGTCAACGAGAATGTTATCGTTGTTTTGTTCAATCACAGACCCCTTGATATTACCGAAATATCCGGTAAAGCAAAATCAATACTTGATGTTTGGTTTCCCGGTTCTATGGGTGCAAAAGGAATTGTAGATATGTTATTTGGTATAAACTCTCCAACAGGAAGACTTTCTATGTCTTTTCCTTACGGTGTAGGACAGGAGCCGATTTATTACGGATTACTGCCAACTGACCATTCTACACAGGTTTCCGATACATTTGTAACAGGATATATTGATTGTCCTCTTGAGCCGTTATACAGTTTCGGAGAAGGACTTACATATACGGATTTTGAGTATAGTGATTTTTCTTTGAATAAGAAAACACTTGCCGAAAATGAAACATTGACCGTATCTGTTAATGTTAAAAATATAGGACAAAGAGATGGATATGAAACTGTACAGTTGTATTTCAGAGATGTTTTTGCAAGTGTTTCAAGACCTACAAAACAATTAATAAGGTTTGAAAAAGTCTTTATTAAAAAGGGTGAAACAAAAGAGGTTTTGTTCTATTTGACCACCGAGGATTTCAAATTTTATAACTTTGATATGAATTATGATTATGAACCGGGAGAAATCAAAATATTTGTGGGTCATGACAGTCGAACAAACGAGTGCAAGTCAATTGAATTAATGTAATCAGAGGGAAAAATGAGTAAATATTGCATATTAAATGAAACAGAAATAAAGAAAAATAACAATTATAATATCGGAAAAATTTCTCCATTTGATGCGGGAATACCCCTTGTTGATATTTCCGACAAAACCATTGAGGAGATTTATTATTTTAGGTGGCATACTTTTTGTAAGCATATAAAAAATACACCGGACGGATTTGTTATAACTGAATTTTTTCCCGATGTACCTTGGGCAGGAAAGCATAATGCCATTTGTTGTCCTGCGAGTCATCAGTTTTATGAGGGAAGATGGCTACACAACACAAAATATTTGGATTCTTATTCGAGATTTTGGTTTTTGCCGGATGTAAATCCCAGGAGTTACAGCGGTTGGATGGCAGACGGTATTTATGCTATTGCAAAGGTTTGGGGAGACTATAAAACTGTTGAATTACTTTATGAAAAGTTAAAGGAAAACTTTTTTGCTTGGGAAAGAGAAAAGGGTAGTAAACACGGACTCTTTTATCAAATTGATGATAGAGACGGAATGGAGTTTTCGGCAGGCGGAAGCGGTATTCGACCGACACTTAGTTGCTATATGTACGGCGACGCATTGGCAATTTCAAAGATTGCCAAAAGGCTGAAAAAGTATGATGAAGAGGAGCTTTTTTCTGAAAAAGCAAAATATATAAAAGAAAAAATCAATGAGGTCTTGTGGGACGAAAATTCAGCATTTTATAAGACTTTGAATGTTGATACAGATAGTTTGGTTAGTGTTAGAGAACTTGTGGGGTATATTCCGTGGTATTTTAATATTCCAAAGGAAAAAATGAATAATGCATGGGAGTTTATTAATGACAAAAATCATTTCTATGCACCCTTTGGACCTACAACGACTGAGCAATGTTGCCCCGATTTTATGAAAGAGTATGACCACGAATGTTTATGGAACGGACCGTCTTGGCCCTTTGCCACATCGCAAACCTTAACGGCGATGAACAATTTCATCAATAATTATAACCAATCGGTTGTGGAAAAAACGGATTATTATAATCTATTGCATTTATTTGCAAACTCTCATTATTTAACCGAAAACGGCAGCAAAGTTCCTTTTATTGATGAAAACTTAGACCCATTTACGGGAGAGTGGTTAGCAAGAAAAATATTGCTTAATAATCCTCCGCCCGACCAACCGAAAGAACGCGGCAAAGATTATAACCACTCGACATTTTGTGATTTGGTGATAAGCGGTCTTGCCGGAATTGTACCCAATGATAATGACACAATAATTATTAACCCTATGTTTACGCAAAAGGATTTGGATTATTTATGTGTAGACGGTATAAAGTATCATAATCATTTCGTTACGGTTTTATGGGATAAAAGCGGTGAAAGATACGGTTTCGGTAAAGGATTTTTTGTTTTTGTTGACGGCAAACAGGTAGGTCGTAACGATATGCCCGATAGATTTAGTTTTAATATAAAGGATTGATAGATATGGATAAATTTTTAAAATACGAAAACAACCCGATTTTGGGTGGAAAAGAGCTCGGAACTTGCTTCGATGTTTATGTTACAAAGGATAATGGAAGGTATAGAATGGATTTTTCCTGGCGACCGAAAAAGAGTGTTGCTGTAACCTTCAGCGATGACGGAATACATTGGGAACAACCTCAAATAACACTTGGTATCAATGAGGATTCAGGCTGGGAAGAGGACATTAATAGGAATTGTGTTCTTAAAATCGGAGAAAAATATAAAATGTGGTACACCGGTCAGGCAAACGGTTTCAGTGCCATAGGATACGCCGAAAGCGATGACGGTATTCATTTTTACAGAGTTCAGAAAGAACCTGTGCTTACACGAGAAAGAGATTGGGAAGGGTTTTCTGTTATGAATCCCTGCGTTCTTTTTGAAAACGGTATTTATAAGATGTGGTATGCGGCAGGTGAAACATTTGAGCCTAATGTTTTGGCTTATGCCGAAAGTAAAGACGGAATACATTGGGAAAAATACGGAACACAGCCAATTTATACTAATTGCTCTGAAAATGATTACGAAAAAGACCGTGTTGGCGGATGTCAGGTGTTGCATACCGATGATATGGGATATATAATGTTTTATATCGGATACCGAGATATTCATACTGCCAATATTTGTATGGCAAGGTCTGACAACGGAATTGATAATTGGGAAAGGTCCTCGATTAATCCGATAGGTGTTCCTACTCCAAACGGATGGGACCACGACTCTTGCTACAAACCGTCAGCACTTTGGATTGATGATGAAAATTCCTGGCGAGTTTGGTATAACGGAAGAAAAGGCGATGACGAAGCAATAGGTTTTATATATAAAAAAGGTAGAAATTTGTTTTAATTCGGAGAGTATTATAAATGGAAAAATGGCTTAGATTACAATATCAGCCTAATTTACCCCTTGGAAAAAGCGGAAAAAGGGTAACAGGCTGTAAAGAACATATCAAACTTTCAAGAAAAGCAGCAACCGAAGGAATGATATTGCTTAAAAATGACAATAGTACATTGCCTTTAAATAAGGAAGACACTGTGGCACTGTTTGGTATTGCCTCTGCTGATTATGTAAAAGGCGGAGGTGGTAGCGGCGATGTCTATACTGCTTATTGTCGTAATTTGTGCGATGCTATTGAAATTAAGGCTAACCAAGGAAAGATATCGGTATTTGATGAGCTTTCAAGATTTTATATCAGCGAAGCTGAAAAACAGTATTCCAACGGAACAGAAGTCGGAAAAACTACCGAGCCTATAATTCCGGATGACTTGCTTAATAAATCAAAAAATGTTGCCGATACTGCTATTATCAGTATTTGTAGATATTCGGCTGAAAACTCCGATAGAACAAACGATGACTTTTATTTAACTAACGAAGAAAAAAATATGATTTCCAAAGTTTTGGGCAACTTTAAAAAGACGGTTGTTGTTCTAAATGTGGGCGGAATGGTTGATACTTCTTGGTTTAAAAATAACGATAAAGTCGGAGCTGTTCTTCTTGGTTGGCAGGCAGGCATGGAAGGTGGACTTGCTGAGGCTGATATTCTATGCGGTGATGTTTGTCCCTCGGGAAAATTAACCGATACATTTGCATCATCTTTTGATGATTATCCATCCTCCGAAGGATTTGATGAGTCCGATACTTATGTTGAATATACCGATGACATTTATGTTGGATATAGGTATTTTGAAACAATCCCCGGTGCGGACAATAAGGTTAATTATCCTTTCGGCTACGGACTTTCTTATACTGATTTTGATATAAAAACTATAACTTCATCTAAAAAAGGAAATATTGTTACTCTTGAAATTTCCGTGGAGAATACAGGAAATTATATTGGTAAAGAAGTAGTTCAGGTTTATTATTCTGCGCCTGACGGACTACTCGGAAAACCGAAAAAACAGTTAATTGCCTTTAAAAAGACAAAAGCATTGAAACCGTTGGAAAAGGAAATTTTTAAAATAAAAATCAATATTAAAGATATGGCTTCCTTTGACGATTTAGGTGTAATACAAAAATCTGCTTTTTTGCTTGAAAAAGGTAAATACGGTATTATGGTGGGAAATTCCGTCCGTAATACCGATGCGGTATTTGAGTTTCAACTTGATGAAAATATCATTGTTGAGCAGTTATCTTCTTTAGGAGGACCGAAAAAACTCAGTAAAAGACTTCTAAGTAATGGCACATACCAAGAATTACCGATGAGTGAATATGATGTTGACAATACTGATTTTTCAAATTGGCCTAAAAAACCAACTTGGGATTATGAGCCCATTAGATTTGATACTGCTGATACAAATAATACCGACGGTCTTGAATATGGGCTTCAAAAGGTTGCAAACGGAAAAGAAACTTTAGATGAGCTTATGTCAACATTTTCCGATGATGACTTGATAGAATTGGTTGGAGGAAAGCCTAATAGGGGAGTTTCAAACACAAGAGGGTTCGGTGATATTTATAAATATCGAATACCTACGGTTATGACGGCTGACGGTCCCGCAGGACTTCGCCTTAACTACGGAATAAATATTGCTACAACTGCATGGCCTTGTGCAACTTTACTTGCTTGTACCTTTAATGTGGATTTGGTGAAAAAGGTTGGAGAATGCGGTGCTAAAGAGGTAAAAGAGAATAATTTAGGAGTATGGTTGACTCCCGGAATGAATATCCACCGCAGTCCACTTTGCGGACGCAATTTTGAATACTATTCCGAAGACCCTTATGTTGCCGGAAAAATTGCAAGTGCTATGATTAAGGGAATACAATCTCAAAATATTTCTGCGACACCAAAGCATTTTTGTTGCAATAATAAGGAAACTAATAGATTTGAAAGTGATTCAAGAGTTTCCGAAAGAGCTTTGAGAGAGGTATATTTAAAGGGATTTGAAATTGCCGTTAAAGAGGCAAATCCTTGGACTTTAATGACATCGTATAACATAATTAACGGTAAATATGCATCGGAAAATAAAGAACTTATCAGCATTTTGAGAAATGAGTGGAAATTTGACGGACTCATTACCTCGGATTGGGATAATCATGCAGAGCATTATCGAGAATTACTTGCAGGGAATAACATTCGGATGCCGTATTGTAGCGGAAAAAGGCTTAAAAAAGCTCTTGAGCTCGGCTTGATTTCAAGAAATAATTTATATGAAAACGCAAAAAAAGTTTTGGAATTAATCCTTAAATTAGATTAATGGTTCGGAGGTATTTTATATGGATATCAATGGTAAAAAAATATTGTTTTTAGGCGATTCAATCACAGAAGGTGTAGGTACATCCTGCAATGAAAACCGCTTTTTTGAGATTGTTGCAAGAAAAACCGGTGCAATTTGTAAAGGTTATGGAATAGGAGGAACCCGTATTGCCAGAAATAGAGTTCCCTCCGAAAATCCTGTTTGGGACAAGTGGTTTAATTCAAGGGTTAAAACTTTCGATAAAGATGCGGATATGATTGTAGTTTTCGGCGGTACAAATGACTATGGCCATGGTGATGCTCCGCTTGGTAGTATTGATGACGATACGGAGTTTACTTTTTACGGAGCCTTAAATGTGTTGTTTACAAACATTATAAAAAAATATCCGAAAGCGAGAGTTGTTGTAATAACTCCAACCCATAGAGTAAATGAAAATTTGGAGGTTAACGAGTTTGGAGTAAGGCATGTTACCAACCTTAGGGGATATGTAAATATTATTAAAGAGGTTGCGCAAAAATACGGTTTGCCGATAATTGATTTTTACAGTGAACTTGGTATTTGCCCCGAAATTGCGGAACAAATGAAAATTTATATGCCTGACGGGCTACATCCCTCTGATAAAGGAAATGAAAAAATGGCAAAGCTGTTTATGGAAAAGATTAAAACATTTTAAGATTTTTTAGAGGATTCTTATGAAGTATAATATTATATCTCCGAATGTTGAAAATTTGACAGATGAAGAAATAGTAAACCGGGAGAATATTATTCTAAACAACTATCTTTGTTCGGGAAACAGTCCGTTCATTAAGCTTCTTAATATTTGTAAAGAGTACAAAAAGGAACTTGTTATTTCGGCTTTGGTTTGTGCTTTACAGCTTAGTGCTATGCTTTTTTTGCCGATTGCAACTGCGAATATTATTGATGCTATAACCCTACCATCTGGTAATAAAATAAGAACAATAATTATT
>DCIE01000058.1 GCA_002315765.1 Ruminococcaceae bacterium UBA1734 | reverse complement strand
TTTAAATGTTACAAGATAGTAGGGGACGATGCCCACATCGTCCCATTTTCATTGTTTTATAGAAAAACAATAATGCATTTAATGTTCGCAAATAATATCCGACACCGTAGGGGACGATGCCCACATCGTCCCGCTTTCATTTTTTATTATAATATGTATATGATTGGGCATAATAACATACCTGTCAACCCGGTTTGTTGATTTGATATATTTTTCAATAATTTCACCGTATTTTGTCGGGACGATGTGGGCATCGTCCCCTACGATATTGCATAATAATTTTTCTTTACTTCGAGCAAGCCCCTGCCCTACGATACTTGAAAAAATATTATTTCTTTGCGCCGTGCATATTGTTATGAAGTAATAACCTTCTTTGGAATAATCATAATTTTCAAGCCTTGTGGGTTTTCGTATATTCATATATTATCACCACAAATATATTAACAAAAATAAATCTATTCGTCAAATAAAAAAGACAATTTGTGAGCAAAAAGAAATCACCCTGCAAGCGAAAAACCTGCAAGGTGATTTTTAAACTTATTTTGCCTTAATTTTTATAAAGGCGCGGATTAGGGGATAACTATTGTTTTATTATTTCTTATCCTTAATAGCAGCCTGAGCAGCGGCAAGTCTTGCAATCGGAACACGGAAAGGTGAGCAAGATACATAGTCAAGACCGATGCTATGGCAGAACTCGATGGAAGATGGGTCGCCGCCGTGCTCACCGCAGATACCGCAGTGAAGTTCAGGACGAGATGCCTTACCGTTCTTAACTGCCAAATCCATAAGCTGTCCAACACCTGTTGTGTCAAGACGGGCAAACGGGTCAGACTCGAAAATCTTGTTTGCATAGTAGCTTGGTAAGAACTTACCTGAGTCATCACGGCTGAAGCCGAATGTCATCTGGGTAAGGTCATTGGTACCGAAGCAGAAGAACTCAGCTTCCTTAGCGATATCACCGGCAGTAAGAGCTGCACGAGGAATTTCAATCATTGTACCAACTTCATACTTAAGGTCAGCACCTGAAGCCTTAATAACTTCGTCAGCAGTTGCAACAACTACATTCTTAACGAACTTAAGCTCTTTAACTTCACAAGCAAGAGGAATCATAATTTCAGGAACGATGTTCCAGTCAGCGTGTTTCTTTTGAATAGCAAGAGCAGCCTTGATAACAGCCTTAGTCTGCATCTTAGCGATTTCAGGATAGGTAACAGCAAGACGGCAACCACGGTGTCCCATCATTGGGTTAAACTCGTGGAGGTCGGAACAAAGCTGCTTAATTTGAGCAACTGTCTTACCCTGAGCCTTTGCAAGAAGTTCAATGTCAGCTTCTTCGGTTGGAACAAACTCATGAAGGGGAGGATCAAGGAAACGAATGGTTACAGGGTAACCGCCGAGAGCCTCAAACAAGCCCTCAAAGTCAGCCTGTTGCATTGGTTCAATCTTATCAAGAGCAGCTTCGCGTTCTTCAACTGTTTCAGCACAAATCATCTCACGGAAAGCATCAATTCTGCCATCACCGAAGAACATATGCTCAGTACGGCAAAGACCGATACCCTGAGCGCCGAGTTCAGCAGCACGCTGTGCATCAGCAGGTGTGTCAGCATTGGTACGAACACCGAGCTTCTTATACTTATCAGCAAGTTTCATAATTCTTCCGAAGTAACCGCTGTTAGGGTCAGCAGGAACGGTGGGGATAATCATATCATAGATATTACCGGTAGAACCGTCAAGTGAAAGACCGTCGCCTTCCTTAAATACCTTACCTGCAAGAGTAAACTGCTTGTTTTCTTCATCCATCTTGATATCGCCGCAACCGGAAACACAGCAGGTACCCATACCACGAGCAACAACGGCAGCGTGAGATGTTTGACCGCCACGAACGGTTAAGATACCCTGAGCATATTTCATACCCTCAATATCTTCAGGAGAGGTTTCAAGACGAACAAGGATAACCTTTTCACCGGCCTTACCCTTTTCGGCAGCATCTTCAGCAGTAAATACGATTGTACCTGCAGCAGCGCCGGGGGAAGCGGCAATACCCTTACCTACAACATTGTTCTTGTCAGCATCCTTAAGTGCCTTAACATCAAATGTCGGGTGGAGTAGCATATCAAGGCTCTTAGCATCAATTTGCATTAGAGCTTCTTCTTCGGAAATCATGCCCTCGTCAATTAAATCACAGGCAATCTTAATAGCAGCGGCAGCGGTACGCTTACCGTTACGAGTTTGAAGCATATAGAGTTCGCCGTGCTCAACGGTAAATTCCATATCCTGCATATCACGATAGTGGTCTTCAAGAATCTTACAAACATCGTTGAACTTCTTGAATGCTTCGGGGAACTTATCAGCCATTTCAGCGATAGGCATCGGTGTACGAACACCGGCAACAACATCTTCACCCTGAGCATTTGTTAAGAATTCGCCCATAAGACCTTTTTCACCGGTAGCCGGGTTACGGGTAAATGCAACACCTGTTCCGCAATCTTCACCCATGTTACCGAAAGCCATTGATTGAACATTAACGGCAGTACCCCAAGAATAAGGGATATCGTGGTCCATACGGTAAATGTTAGCACGGGGGTTATCCCAAGAACGGAATACAGCCTTAATAGCAGCAAAGAGCTGTTCTTTCGGGTCGTTGGGGAAGTCAGTGCCTAACTGGTTCTTATATTCAGCCTTGAACTGATTAGCAAGTTCTTTAAGGTCATCAGCAGTAAGCTCAACATCAAATGTAACGCCTTTCTTTGCCTTCATATCGTCAATGAGTTTTTCAAAATACTTCTTGCCGACTTCCATAACAACATCAGAGAACATTTGAATAAAACGACGATAGCAGTCCCAAGCCCAACGAGGGTTATTAGACTGTTCTGCGATTACATTAACAACATCTTCATTAAGTCCGAGGTTGAGAATGGTATCCATCATACCCGGCATAGAAGCACGAGCACCGGAACGAACAGAAACGAGAAGAGGATTTTTCTTATCGCCGAACTTCTTGCCGGTGATATTTTCCATCTTTTCGATGTTCTCCATAATCTCTGCCTGAATGTCAGCATTAATTTGACGACCATCTTCATAATACTGTGTGCAAGCTTCGGTAGAAATGGTGAAACCCTGTGGTACAGGAAGACCGATTTTGGTCATTTCTGCAAGGTTGGCACCCTTACCGCCGAGAAGCTCACGCATGCTTGCGTCGCCTTCGCTAAAAAGGTAAACGTACTTGTGACTCATTAAGAATCAACCTCCTAAATTTTTTAATAACTCTATTGAGAATTCGAAAAAACTATATAAGTATTCGAATATCCAATTTATTATACCAAATTTATGCAAAAAAATAAAGACTTTTTTTCAAAAACGCAATATTTATATACCTATATAAAAAAACAGCCGACTTTCGTCGGCTTTTTGACTATTTTGTACTTAAATTATTGTTAATCATGGGATAAATGACTTTGCAAATGGCTGAACTGAGGATTAGGTTAATGAGAACCTCAATAAGACCGTTAAGGGAAATTGCCGACATAAATACGGTTTTTACGGCAACCTCAGCAAGAAGTGTGTTTTTGAAAAAGATAACATAAGCGGTCAGGAAGAAAATTGTATTGAATATAGGCATACAAACACAACCGATTGAGAAAGACACAATATTTATACGGTTTTTTCGTTTGAATATATCAAAAATCAAAGCCGTTAAAAATCCGGCTGAAATTCGTGGTACCAAGCAGGTAATTATCGTGCCTAAAGGAGTGGCTTGGAACATTAAAGAAGCACTGGGGTCAACCACAAACCCGAGACCGAAACACATCAGTAAGCTTGTAAGACCGAAAAGTCCGCCTAAATATGCGCCGACTTTTTTGCCCATACATACCGAACCTATGGCGACCGGCATTGTCATTAATGCGATTACAAAACCGCCGGTTTGGATGTAACCCAAGGGCGAAAAATCCATAATGAGGATAATTGCCGTAAAAAGGGATACAAGGGTGAGTTTGAAAATGTTTTTTGTTTTCATGAAAATTCCTCCGATACTGTCCGTAAAAGGTACAGTTCATAAAATTTGTAAATAGGTTTATCGGTTTTTCTCGTAGATAATTCTTAAACCGTCAAGCAAAAGGTTTTCATTGTAAATTATATCGGTTTTGCAAAACCTGATTATTTCCTTTGAAAGACCTCCTGTGGCAACAATACTGCAAGGTTCTCCAATTTCACTTTCCATTCTTTCCACAATTCCGTCAATCATGGCGGCAGTACCGTAAATAAGACCTGATTTCATACAGTCTACCGTATTAGTACCTATGACATTTTGCGGTGCTTCAATATCTATGTAGGGAAGCTGCGAAGTGTTTTTGCACAAGGCGTTAAGGGTTAATTTAACACCGGCACAAATAGCACCACCTATAAAAGAGCCGTTCTTGTCAATGGCACAAATGGTGGAGGCGGTACCCATATCAATGAATATGCAGGGGAGAGTGTACTCCGCAATAGCACCTACGGCGCCAACAACTAAATCGGCACCAAGCTGTGCGGGATTGTCAATTCGGATATTAATACCGGTCTTCACTCCCGGTCCCACAACCAAAGGCATAACCTCGCAAAGATTGGTTAAAGCCTTGCAAATTGCCGACTGAACACTCGGAACAACCGATGCAATAATACAGTCCTCGATATCGGGTAAATCCTTATGGTAAAGCGAAAGGATATTCTTGATTTCATAGGCGTATTGGTCGCTTGTAAGGGTAGTGTTAGTGGCGAGTCTTGCGGTAAAAAGCAATCTTTCACCGTCAAAAGCTCCCAAAGTAATATTAGTGTTTCCTACATCAACGGCAAGTAACATAATCTACCTCCAAACCTAATTACAGCATTATTATATCATAAATCAAAATAAAATCAATAAAATTGTTGACAACTAAACAAAAAACTGATATAATACCGTTGCTAATTTTATTGAAATATAAATTTTAGCTCCTTGCTTGTTGTTTTTTACAATAAGCCATTTGTCCAGAAGGAGGTGCAACGAATATGACAGCTAAGTATGAATCAACTCTTATCTTCTCAGTTAAAGAGGGCGACGAAGCAGTTACCGCTTTAAAGGATAAGTTTAATGAGTTAATTTCAAAGAACGGCACAGTCGAAAGCGTTGACGATTGGGGCAAGCGTCGTCTTGCTTATCTCATCAACGATGAAGCTGAAGGTTATTATGTATTCTATACATTTACCGCTGATGCCGAATTCCCTGCAGAGCTTGAGCGTATTGCGAAGATTACCGATGGCGTTCTTCGTGTAATGACCATCAAGAAATAAGGTGATTTATATGTTTAATCTTGTTGTTTTAACCGGTAGGCTTACTGCCGACCCTGAACTTAAAACCACACCAAACGGAATTTCCGTTACAAGATTCTCAATCGCAGTTAGTCGTCGCTACCGTTCGGGTGAAGAGTCTCAGGCTGATTTTATTAACATTCTTGCTTGGAGACAGACGGCTGAATTTATTACCAAGTATTTTAAAAAGGGTAGTATGATTGGTATTGAGGGTTCTATTCAGACCGGAAAATATACCGATAAGAACGGAAACAATCGTACAACATTTGAAGTTGTTGCAAACAATGTTCAGTTTGTTGAGTCGAAGAAAGACAGTTCTGCTACTCCTGTGGCAAATACCAACGAGTCATTTTCAAATGCCACTGCCGATGATTTTACTGAAATTGACGGTGGAATGGATGACGATTTGCCATTTTGATTAAATTTTTCTTATCTTAATAAAGGAGGTTATTTTCAATGGAAAAGACCGATAGACCGTTACACAGAAAGCCTCATAAAAAGGTTTGTCATTTCTGTGCTGACCGTGTAGAAGAAATCGATTACAAGGATGTTGCAAAGCTCCGTAAGTTCGTTTCCGAACGCGCCAAGATTCTTCCTCGCAGAGCAACAGGAACTTGCGCAAAGCATCAGCGTGAACTTACAACTGCTATTAAGCGTGCACGCCAAATCGCTTTACTTCCTTATGTAAACGACTAATATTTTCAATTACCGCAGGTTTTTTAACTTGCGGTTATTTTTTTGCAAAAATAGTATAATTTGCCTTTTCCAAGTTTGAGAAGTGGGACGGCTTTAGCAGTGGAATATATGTAGTTTCATATTTGCCTTCCCAAGTGGGGGAAGTGGGACGGCTTTAGCGATGGATGAGGTTGAAAAGACATAAATTTCCATTACTTTTTATTTAAGCAAAAAACGACCTCATCCGGCTCGTTCCTCGCCACCTTCTCCAACCGGAGAAGGCTTTTTGAAAGTGCGTTCTATTGATAAATCCACAATAATTTTACAGCGACAAGGACTTTTTGCAAAAAATCTTGAGTTTTTCCCTAAAAAGTGGTATTATGTTAAAAATGATTATTTTTAGGAGGAATATGCAGTGCGGAAAGACGGTGTAAGGCTTAAAAACTTTGACCCTATGTACACGGTGGCTGCTCATATTATGGATAAACGGGTGGATTCCATGAATATGATTACAATTGATGTTCCTGTCGAACCCGTTCACGAATACATAAACACAAAAAGAAAAGACGGTATTTATATTAGCCATATGGCTGTTATTTTAACCGCTTTTGCCCAAACAGTTGCCGAATTTCCCGAGCTTAACCGTTTTGTTGTTAATTCCAAAATTTATGCGAGAAATGAGCTTACCGTGGGTATGGTTGTGCTTAAGTCGGGAGAGGCTGACGGCACTATGTCAAAAATGTATCTCAAGCCCGATAATACGGTTTTTGAGGTTGAAGAGATAATTCAAAAATATGTTGAAGAAAACCGCAATACTCCGGAAAATAACGGAACTGAAAAGGTAATTAAATTTTTGCTTGGTATTCCCGGAATACTTCGAGGTGCTATTAAACTTGCAAAATGGGGAGATAAGCACGGACTTTTCCCAAAGTCTCTTATTGATGCTTCGCCATTCCATAATACCCTTGTTATTTCAAATCTTGCTTCTATCCGCACCAATCATATTTACCACCATGTCTACGATTTCGGTACAACAAGTATGATAATCACAATGGGTAATTCAAGAGAGGTTGCCAAGCGAAAAGGCGGGGAGATTGTATTTGACAAGTGTATGCCACTCGGAATTGTTATGGATGAAAGAATTTGTTCCGGCAATCATTATGCAATGGCTTTCAGAAGAATGAATAAGCTTCTTTCTAATCCTTCGCTTTTGGAAAATCGCCCCGAAAGAATTAAAACCGACGATTCGATTTAAACTTCCTAAAAATATAATATTAACTTGTATTAAGTGTGGTGATATATTCATCACACTTTTTGTTTGCAAGAAAATTAAGCCGTTCGGCAAGTTGACTATTTTCTAAAAAGCCGAATTTATTGTAAGAATGGGGCTTTTCACTATTATCCTTTATCTTGCTTTCGGATTTGATTTCCGAATTATTGTTTTCGGGCTTTATGTTCGCCTTACTGTTCTTTATTTCCTTTTCCTTTTTAGTTTCATTTTTGTCGGTTATGGTTTTGGGTTGACTTTCTCTAACCGCAGTTTGGTTTTCTTTTATTGATTTACGACCTGATTTTGCATTATTTCGGTTTGTTTCGCACATTTTTTCATACTTTTCACTGTCCCTCACAAATGTAGACAAGAAAAATTTGCTTAACCCGGAAAGAATTTTATCGTCATCAAAATTTTCCACTTCACCATTTATTTGAAAAGAGAATATCGCCTCAAGTAGCCTTCCTTTTTGATATGTATCCAGCATTGAAAGCAAAAGTCCCCAATCCTTATACATTATAAAACTGTTATTATCGCATTTCATAGAATTCCTCCTTGTTTCCCATATTTTACCTCCTTAACTTGCGACATTCACCGACATTTTTACCATTATCCTTCTTTGCTGTTTTGAATACATCTTATGAATGTTCACGGTTTTCTTAATTGGGTTTCAAT
>DCIE01000034.1 GCA_002315765.1 Ruminococcaceae bacterium UBA1734 | reverse complement strand
CTTACGCTGTTCCCAAGCATATGTAAAAATCCTCTTCAAGTCATTGCGGACGTGCGATATGAATGCTATAATAATGTCATACTGGTGTATGGAGGATTGACGATGGCATTTTCAAACGAGATCAAAATCATTCGACAAAAAACATTTATGACACAAGAGGCATTTGCAAGGGCTTTGAATGTATCTTTCGCAACGGTTAATAGGTGGGAATCCGGCAAAACGCAGCCAAACATAAGTGCGATGAAAAAATTGAACCTTTTTTGTAAAGAGAATAATATCTCTTTTGACGAGCTTGAAAATGCTTGGCTGAAAAAAACGGAGGAGGATGAGTGATGGCTATCAGCAAAAAACTCGAGATTATTTATCATAATGATATGCCGGATGGAATTCGTTCTATCCGCCGTCATCTTTCGACATTAACCACCTA
Organism: Ruminococcaceae bacterium UBA1734; assembly: GCA_002315765.1. Classification (GTDB taxonomy): domain Bacteria; phylum Bacillota; class Clostridia; order Oscillospirales; family Acutalibacteraceae; genus UBA737. The sequence continues at coordinate 3,384 of DCIE01000034.1, read as the reverse complement.
TGTTATTCCACGGACGATGCTTTCGGAAGCAAAGAGTATATCTGGCATCAATCGTCCGGGGATTTATTACCTTATCAACGAAGACGAAAACAATAACATAGCACAAATATATATTGGTCAAACACGAAACGGCATTAACCGTCTTGATGACCATAATCGGTCTAAGGATTTTTGGAACAAAGCAATCATGTTTCTTTCCGACAACAAAACTTTTACTCTGGATATTATCAGCGGACTTGAGGAATATGCCATTGCAAAAGCGTGGGAATCAAAGCGGTATACCGTAGAAAACAACGTCAAGCCGAAATACGAGATAGATGAATATGACCTCGTTTCCATTGAAGAAATATACGATGAAATCAAGTTTATTATGGCAACACTCGGATATAAGCTGGAAAATCCTCGTGAAAATGTTTCAAACGCACCGATATTACATACCACGAGAAACGGCATACGCGGACTTGGTGTCTATTGCGGTGACAAGTTTGATGTGCTTGAAGGTTCGGAAATCAATATGGAAAAGCCGACTCAGCTTCCGAAATATAACAAACAACGGCAAGAACTATTAGCAAGTGGCAATATCATCTCGGAAGGCGGCAAATTTATCTTAAAATTGACTTTGTCATTCAATACGCCGAGTGGAGCAAGCGACTTCGTTTTGGGCGGCTCTACAAATGGTTGGGCTGAATGGAAAAACCCGGACGGCAAAACGCTGGATGAATTATATCGAAAATCGTAATTAATACGGAGGACGCATTATGAATAAGCAGCAACTTGCATCGAAGATTTGGGAATCCGCAAATAAGATGCGTTCCAAAATCGAAGCGAATGAATATAAGGATTATATTCTCGGCTTTATTTTTTATAAATTTCTCTCAGATAAAGAGGTCGGTTATCTGAAAGGACTCGGATATACCGAAGAGGATATGCCGTCAGTTACGGAAGATGAGCCTGAAATTGTCGAGAATGTTCAAAACAACATCGGCTATTTTATTTCCTATAACAACCTTTTCTCCACTTGGCTTTCAAAGGGGAATGATTTCGGCGTGGCGGATGTCCGCGATGCCTTGTCTGCTTTCAGCCGTTTAATCAACAACACCCATAAAAAAGTGTTTGAAAAGATTTTTGATACCCTGCAAACAGGCCTTTCCAAGCTTGGTGACGGTGCTGGCAGCCAAACCAAGGCAATCAAAGACTTAATTCACTTGATCCAGGATATTCCCATGGACGGCAAGCAGGACTATGATGTTCTCGGATTTATTTATGAATATTTGATTTCAAATTTTGCCGCAAACGCAGGAAAAAAGGCTGGCGAATTCTACACACCGCACGAAGTATCACTTTTGATGTCTGAAATCGTTGCAGACCATTTGCGTGACCGCGAACAAATCAAAATTTACGATCCGACATCCGGCTCCGGCTCCCTTCTTATCAACATCGGCAAGAGCGTAGCGAAGCACATGGGCGATAGCGATAAAATCAAATATTATGCCCAAGAACTCAAGGAAAACACATATAACCTCACCCGTATGAACCTTGTTATGCGTGGCATCATTCCGTCAAACATCATGACGAGAAACGGCGATACCTTGGAAGAAGACTGGCCGTATTTCGATGAGAGCGACCCTATCGGAACCTACGATCCGTTATATGTGGATGCGGTTGTTTCCAATCCGCCTTATTCGCAAAACTGGAACCCGAGTGACAAAGAGGCCGACCCGAGATATAAGTCCTACGGCCTTGCACCGAAAGGAAAGGCGGATTATGCCTTTCTGCTTCATGACCTGTATCATATTAAGCCGGACGGCATTATGACGATAGTCTTGCCCCACGGCGTTCTGTTCCGTGGCGGCGAAGAAGGTACTATCCGCAAAAACCTAATTGAAAACAATAAGATTGACGCAATCATCGGCTTGCCCGCCAACATTTTCTTCGGCACTGGCATCCCTACAATTATTATGGTTTTGAAGCAAAAGAGAACGAACACCGATGTATTGATTGTGGATGCTTCAAAGGGTTATGAGAAAGTCGGAAAGAACAACAAGCTCCGTGCATCCGATATTAAGCGTATTGTTGATGCGGTTTCTGAAAGAACAACCATAGCAAAGTTCTCAAAGGTCGTTTCCCGTGACGATATCCGCAAAAACGATTATAACCTGAACATTCCCCGTTATGTTGATTCCTCCGAAAAGCCGGAAAGCTGGGATATTTTTGCCTCTATGTTCGGCGGTATTCCGGCAAGTGAGGTAGCGGAACTTGCCGAATATTGGGACGCTTTCCCAAATTTGAAAGAGACCGTTTTCACCGATAGCGAAGCGGAATATCTCCATATCGCTCCCGGCAATTTGAAGGATGCCGTTCTTTCGCATCCCGATACCATCGGTTTTGCGGATGCTTTTCGTTCTGCTTTTGATACGTTCAGTGCTTATCTGTATTCCGAGCTGATTGAAAAAACAAATGAAATCGTAATCCCCAATGAGGAGAGCATTCTGACTGCGGACATTTTCTGCCGCTTGCAGAACACTCAGCTTGTTGACCCCTATCATGCCTACCAAATTCTCGATGACAACTGGACTCATATTTCAACTGACCTCGAAATCCTTCAAACAGAAGGCTTTGATGCAGTTCGTGTCGTAGACCCGCACATGGTAATCAAGAAGAAAGGCAACGAAGAAAGCGAGGTTCAGGACGGCTGGGTCGGAAGAATTATTCCTTTTGACCTGGTGCAGAAAGTAATGCTGACCGCAGAGCTTGACGAAATCAAGACACTCGAAGCCCGTCTTGCGGAAATAGCATCCGAATACGAAGAATTGCTTGACGAACTGCCGGAGGAAGAGAAAGAAAAAGATTTTGTCAATGAGGACAAAACCGCATTTGTTCCGGCAGAAGTGAAAAAAGCATTGAAGGCAAAGGACGAAGAACCTGAAATATTGGCTCTTCTCAAACGTTTTGACATCTTGAGTACCGAGGAAAAAGCTCAGAAGAAGACACTGAAAGAGAAATCCGCAGCCCTTGAACTCAAGACCAAGAAAACTATAGAAGAACTGACAGACGAGGAGGCTCGCCGTCTTTTGGATGAAAAGTGGATTAAAACCATGGTGCAGGACATTCTTGCAATGCCGACTACCATTATCGGCGAATTTGTTTCAAAGCTTGAAGCATTGGCTAAAAAGTACGAAACCACATTTGAAGATGTGGAAACAGAGATTGAAGCAACGGAGAAAGAGCTTTGCTCCATGATTGGACAACTGACCGGCAACGAATTTGACTTAAAAGGACTTGCTGAGTTGCAAAAGCTTCTCGGAGGTGAATAAGATGGCTGAAAGCACACAGAAACCGGCTATCAGATTCGCCGGATTCACGGAAGCTTGGGAACAGCGTAAG
>DCIE01000041.1 GCA_002315765.1 Ruminococcaceae bacterium UBA1734 | reverse complement strand
CTTACGCTGTTCCCAAGCTTCCGTGAATCCGGCAAATCGGATAGCCGGTTTTTGTGTGTTTCCAGCCATCTTATTCACCTCCGAGAAACTTTTGCAACTCGGCAAGTCCTTTTAAGTCAAATTCGTTGCCGGCCAACTGGGTTATCATGGAGCAAAGTTCGTTCTCTGTTGCTTCGGTTTCGGTTTCCACATCTTCAAAGGTTGTCTCGTACTTTTTAGCCAATGCCTCAAGCTTTGAGACAAATTCACCGATAATGGTGGACGGCATTGCAAGGATGTCACGCACCATGGCTACAATCCATTTTTCATTCAAGAGACGGCGGGCATCCTCGTCTGTCAGTTCTTCGATGGTTTTCTTTGTTTTCAGTTCAAGAGCGGCGGATTTTTCTTTCAATGCCTTCTTCTGTTCTTTTTCTTCCGTGCTTAAACCGTCAAAGCGTTTGAGAATAGCCAAGATTTCGGATTCCTCGTCCTTTGCCTTCAATGCTTTCTTTACTTCCGCCGGAACAAATGCGGTCTTGTCTTCGTTGACAAAATCTTTTTCTTTCTCTTCTTCCGGCAGTTCGTCAAGCAATTCTTCGTATTCGGATGCTATTTCCGCAAGGCGGGTTTCGATTTCTTTGATTTTATCAAGGTCTGTGGTTAGCATAATTTCCTGCACCAAATCAAAGGGAATGATTCTTCCGACCCAACCGTCCTGAACCTCGCTTTCCTCGTTGCCTTTCTTCTTGATAACCATGTGCGGGTCAACAACACGAACCGCATCAAATCCTTCTGTTTGTAAGATTTCAAGGTCGGTTGCAATATGTGTCCAGTTATCATCGAGAATTTGATAGGCATGATAAGGGTCAACAAGCGGAGTATTCTGCAAGCGGCGGAAAATGTCTGCTGTCAGAATGCTCTCCTCATTGGGAATTGCGATTTCATTTGTTTTATCAATCAGTTCGGAATACAGATATGTACCGAAGGAATCGAAAGACGAACGGAATGCATCTGTAAAACCAATGGTATCGGAATGGGAAAGAACGACATCCTTCAAATTGCCGGGAGCGATATGCAGATATTCCGCTTCGCTATCGGTGAAAACAGCCTTTTTCACATGGGGGAAAGCATCCCAATATGCAGAAAGTTCTGCCACTTCACTTGCGGGAATACCGCCGAACATAGAGGCATAAATATCCCAGCTTTCCGGCTTTTCGGAGGAGTCAACATAACGGGGAATGTTCAGGTTATATTCGTTTTTGCGGATATCGTCACGGGATACTACCTTTGAGAACTTTGCTATGGTTTTTCTTCCTGAAACCGCATCAACAATACGCTTAATATCGGATGCACGGAGTTTGTTGTTCTTTCCGACTTTCTCATAACCCTTTGAAGCATCCACAATCAATACATCGGTGTTCGTTCTCTTTTGCTTCAAAACCATGATAATTGTCGGGATGCCCGTTCCGAAGAAAATGTTGGCGGGCAAGCCGATGATGGCATCAATCTTATTGTTTTCAATCAGGTTTTTGCGGATAGCGCCTTCTTCACCGCCACGAAACAGAACGCCGTGAGGCAATACTATCGTCATAATTCCGTCCGGCTTTATATGGTAAAGGTCATGAAGCAGGAAGGCATAATCCGCCTTTCCTTTCGGCGCAAGTCCATAGGACTTATATCTCGGGTCTGCTTCCTTATCACTCGGATTCCAGTTTTGAGAATAAGGTGGGTTGGAAACAACGGCATCCACATATAACGGGTCATAGGTGCCAATAGGGTCGCTCTCATCAAAATACGGCCAGTCTTCTTCCAAGGTATCGCCGTTTCTCGTCATGATATTTGACGGGATGATGCCTCGCATAACAAGGTTCATACGGGTGAGGTTATATGTGTTTTCTTTGAGTTCTTGGGCATAATATTTGATTTTATCACTGTCACCCATGTGCTTGGCTACACTCTTACCGATATTGATGAGCAATGAGCCGGAGCCAGATGTCGGGTCATAAATTTTTATTTCTTCACGGTCACGCAAATGGTCTGCAACAATCTCGGACATCAAAAGTGATACTTCGTGCGGTGTGTAGAATTCGCCCGCTTTTTTGCCTGCGTTTGCGGCAAAATTTGAAATCAGATATTCATAGATAAACCCGAGAACATCATAGTCCTGCTTGCCGTCCATAGGAATATCCTGAATCAAGTGAATCAAATCTTTGATTGCCTTGGTTTGGCTACCGGCACCGTCACCCAGCTTTGAAAGACCCGTTTGCAGGGTATCAAAAATCTTTTCAAACACTTTTTTATGGGTGTTGTTGATTAAACGGCTGAAAGCAGACAAGGCATCACGGACATCCGCCACGCCGAAATCGTTTCCTTTTGAAAGCCAAGTGGAGAAAAGATTGTTATAGGAAATGAAATAACCGATATTGTTTTGAACATTCTCGACAATTTCAGCCTCGTCTTCCGTAACCGACGGCATATCCTCTTCTGTGTAACCGAGTCCTTTCAGGTAGCCGACTTCTTTATCCGAAAGAAATTTATAAAAGATAAAGCCGAGAATATAGTCCTTATATTCATTCGCTTCGATTTTGGAACGCATCTTATTTGCGGATTCCCAAATTTTCGATGCAAGTTGTTGCTTGTTCATAACGCATCCTCCGTTTATTATTATGATTTTCGATATAATTCATCCAGTGTTTTTCCGTCCGGGTTTTTCCATTCAGCCCAACCGTTTGTTGAACCGCCTAAAACGAAGTCACTCGCTCCGCTTGGTGTATTGAATGATAAAGTCAGTTTTAGGATATATTTACTGTTTTCCGAGACGATATTTCCGCTTGCTAATAATTCTTGCCGTTGTTTGTTATACTTTGGAAGTTGTGTAGGCTTTTCCATGTTTATTTCAGAGCCTTCAAGCACATCAAACTTATCTCCGCTATAGACGCCAAGTCCGCATATTCCGTTTCTCGTGGTATGTAATATCGGTGCGTTTGATACATTTTCACGGGGATTTTCCAGTTTGTATCCGAGCGTTGCCATAACAAACTTGATTTCATCGTATATTTCTTCGATGGAAACAAGGTCGTATTCATCTATTTCGTATTTCGGCTTGACACTGTTTTCTACTGTATACCGTTTGGACTCCCACGCTTTTGCAATGGCATATTCTTCAAGTCCGCTGATGATATCCAAAGTAAAAGTTTTATTGTCGGAAAGAAACATAATTGCTTTGTTCCAAAAATCCTTAGAACGATTATGGTCATCAAGACGGGTAATGCCGTTTCGTGTTTGACCGATATATATTTGTGCTATGTTATTGTTTTCATCTTCGTTGATAAGGTAATAAATTCCCGG
>DCIE01000030.1 GCA_002315765.1 Ruminococcaceae bacterium UBA1734 | reverse complement strand
ACAAATTGGCAATATATCTTTCGCCTTTTATCATTTCGGAATTGTGCCGTACATTAGATGACGGAGCGCCCAGAGATGTATTTTTTATTTCACTTTCTGACATACCTACATAAGGTACGCCATATGTAATTTTATTATCTCTATATTCTTGCTCTCGCTTTTCCGCTTTCTTCTTTATGTATTCACCGTATTCTTTTTTTAGAGTCGTTTTGAATTCGTCGATTGACTTTGATTGATCAGATGTGAGGTAATAAAAATGAATCTTGTCCATGCCGTAATAAGCATCTGAAATATGACCTCTATCGTAATCAATATGTGCCTCACAAAGAGTAATGTAGGCAGCCGTATCATGATAGTTCTTTTCTTCGATTTCCTCGAATAATTTTTTTGCCTCTTTGTAGGATCTGCTATCCACGAGCATTACCGCTTTATCGTAAGCACTTGCGAGTTTTGCGGTATTGACTGCCGATATTGTGATAAGTCCTGCAATAACCGCACCAAAGATACAGGCAGTGATAATCCAACCGTTACGCTTTTTCTTATGAACGGTTGAGAGTTCTTCTTCCGAAAGAAGTTTCAGGTAATTTTCCTTCAAATCATGTAGCTTGTTGCATTCTTCGCTTATCAACTTTATGACAGTACTCCAAATAATACCGAGAACAACAAGTCCGCCGCCGAAAAACAGCAAAAATACGAACCAGTAAGCAGTATTCTTATCATCATAGGATTCAACTGTTGCCCACATAACCAAACCGGGTATAAGCGAGATAACGAGACCGATGATTATTGAAATAACAATGCTGAATCTCGATGCGTTTCTGAGATTAGGATAATTATCTTTTGTTAGTGACGTCGGGCCACTAACGATTGGTGTTGTAGAGGGCGATGACTTGACAACGGGTGCTGCTTTAGGGACAGTGTGATATGTTGGAATAATATCAGACTCTATATCTTCGATGTCGTCATCAGCAAGATCGTAATCATCGGGATCGTCATCAAGTTCTTCGTTGGTTGTTTCTCCAAAGATTTTATAAGCGATATATTCTTCGTCAAGGGAGGTCTTTCCATCACCGTCAAGGTCGAATAATCCTCCTAAAAAATCATTATTTTTATAGCTCATACAAGTCACCACCTTACTTTATGACAGTATAAGTATATCATCATAGGTGTCCCATAAAACGGACTTGGTTTTTGACACGATTATTCAAGTGGTTCCGAAGCCAATCGAACCATTTCAAGATAACGGTCTTTGACAATGCTCGGACTCTTGATTCTGACTTTGCCACCAAATCCAAACACCCATCCAAAGAAGACATGGTTCACGGCAACATTCACTTCTAATTTGAATGATGTCATATCATACGCATAGGTCTTTGCACCGGTTCCAAACTTATCTATAATGGCATCCATAACGCCATTATCACATATAAGTTCCACATCACAACGCTCACTGTTATACATGCGAAGCATCCCGTTTGTGTACTCGGCAATATCAAAATCTTTCGGCATAGGAGTAGCATCTTCGTCAAGAATGTTAGGAGCTTTTGCAATACGATCTATTCTGAAATTCCCTATTCCATTATGGTTTTCACTGTAACCGACCATATAATAATAGTCACCATTCCATACAAGTGCATAAGGAGAAAACTTATATGGCGCACCATCGTGTTTTAACTTTTGTTCTTTTTTTACATCGTACTGGAAATATTGAAAAGAGATTTTCTTTCTTTCATTGATTGCTTGATTTACCGCTTCAATGTTGAAATAAATTCTTTCGTTTTCCTGTTTAATGCGGCCTTCAGACCAAAGGTTGCGCTTTAACGACGGCACATCAGTAGGTGTGCCGAGTGTAATGATTTTTTCAATTAGTTCATCACTCTTATTTTTCGTGATAAACTTAAATGAAGCCACTGCATCCACAAGCATTTTAAGTTCTGGAAGACTGAATGTTCTTGCATAGTCGTTCAAATAATACTTTTTAGGTTTTGATTCAATCACTTCAATTTCCATTCCAGACTTAATAAGCAATTCTATGTCTGCGGGAATGGTAGTTCTATGCGTTGCAACTCCGTAATTTTCTTCAAGAACCCGCATCATATCAGCGATTGTCAAAGGGTGGGCTTCGTCTGTATCTTTAAGCATATTTGCAATGTAAAGAAGTCTGATTTTACTATCATTTTCCATCGTTCACACCTCTTCAAGGTAATTAACTAATTTGCCGGTGTCTTCGGCATACTTAATTTCCGAGCTTGTGCTGGAACCAATATAACCTCCAACATTGATAACAAAAATCTCGTCCGCCATATCAATTTTTCTTTTGTGCATATCATCAAGCATTTCTTTCGTACCTTCGGTCCACACCTCGTTGTCGCCGGAGTGACCGAACAGTCCAACGCTGATAACGATATTGCCTTCAAGAGTGAGTTTCTTTTGGACTTCCATAAACTCATCCTTAAATCGTGTGCTTCCGCACAATGTAATTACTTTATACTTACCAACCATATCATTTCTCCAAACGCAAAATCCGTTGCGTTATCTCCGGATCACAGGGAGCAGTCGTTCGTGTATGATGTTCAACCGACAGAACGATGCCTTCTTGTTCACAGTCACCATCCAATATAATGACCATGTTCCCAATGGCAACATCCCGTTCATCGGATAGGAAATACTTGTTCTCTCCGGATTTCAAAATGGATACTCTGCAAAAGATAAATTCTTCTGCTGGTTCTTGATTGATAGGAGAAGCGTCCATAATAACTGGCTCGTCATCGTCTTCGGTTGCGTCATCAAAAGTGAATTTGGCATCCGAAAGAGCATCGTTGTATTCGTCCCGTGTTTCAT
>DCIE01000063.1 GCA_002315765.1 Ruminococcaceae bacterium UBA1734 | reverse complement strand
AATTTCGCGCCGTCTTGCCCGCCAAAAAAGATACTTACTGAAAAAAGTAGGTATCTTTTTTTATTTTCTAAAAAATGCAAAAAAAAGCGTAACCCCGAAATAATCGGGATTACACAAATAACCTTAAATGTATTGTTTAATGGATAAAAGATTTCCTTTGCTTTATGTATTTATATTTTCTTTTTTTATGCCGAAAATCAATCTGAGTATTCCGCCTAAAAACTTTGGACTCTTAATCACAACAACTTTCATAAATATTCCGCCTAACTATTTACAGCACGACAACCCTAAAATGATAATCCAAATTGACAGTACTGCAATAAGAAATTTCGGCGGGCAAAAGCAACTGATAAGCAGTCCGAAAGCAAATGTAATTGTTACAATTCCTTTATTAATAGCTCGTTTTCTCATTACTCACCCTCCGATACTATATTGTATGGCGAAGATGAAAAAATGTTACACTTTATTCGGGAATTACAAATGCCACACCATCCATATCGGAAATCTTTTTCCTAAGTTCCTCAAAATCTTCCTGATTTGAAATAGTGATAAAAAATCCTAAACTTCCGTTAATTCCGCTTTTGGCGGGAATTGTCTCAATCAAAACATCTCCTGAAACTATATTTCTGATAGCATCGTGAATATTACCTGCGCACCTTGGATTGTTAATTTCGGCATATAGATTAACAGACATTTTTCTTTCTCTCTCAAACCTTGTAAGAAATGCAGCAGTAAACACACAGGCAAATGTGGAAAGCAATGCTCCCCAATAAAAACCAAATCCGATAGCAACTCCAATGGCACCGGTTGCCCAAAGTCCGGCCGCAGTAGTAAGACCGGTAATCATATTGGTGTTCTTAACAATTATCATTCCGGCGCCTAAAAAACCTATTCCGGAAATAACCTGTGCGGCAATTCTGAATATATCGCCGGAAAATGCAGTTGTAGTAACAATATAAACACCTGTAAGTGAGGAAATACAAGCACCGATACAAACAATAATATGAGTCCTAAGTCCTGCGGCACTTCCGTGTCTTCCTCTTTCGTTTCCGATAAACCCACCGGCAAGAATTGAAAACAAAACCCTTACAAATACCGAAAAGTAGGTTAATTTATCCGAATTACCCATAAAGAACTCTCTTAATGTTTGCATAGTAATCCTCCTAACTGTGATTAACAATAAATTTTCCGGATTTTACGGCGATATTTATGCTTGAAATTACAAAGTTTTCAACAAGCAGGTCAACAATTTGTCCTTCAATTTCCCTTCTTATTATATTCCTGATTTCTCTGGCTCCTGTCGCCTTACCGTTGGCTTTTTTAGCGATTTCGGAACAAACATCCTTTCCGTAATCTAATTTGATATGCTTCTCGGATAAATTATCTCTTAATTCTTCAAGCGCAATTTCGGCAATCTTTTCAAGGTCTTTATCACCAAGTGGCTTAAACACCACGATTTCGTCTATACGGGCTATAAATTCAGGTCTTAAGAAATCATTAAGAGCCCTGATAACCTTTTCTTTTGATGCATCTTCAAGAGTTTTTCCGAAGCCTAACATATTTTCAGCCTTTGAAGAACCGGCATTTGAAGTCATAACTATTACAGTATTTTGGAAATTTACAACCCTGCCCTGAGCATCGGTAATTCTTCCGTCATCAAGTATTTGAAGAAGTACATTGAGTACATCGGGATGTGCTTTTTCAATCTCATCAAAAAGAATGACACTATAAGGCTTTCTACGGACCTTTTCGGTTAACTGCCCTGCCTCATCATATCCAACATATCCGGGAGGCGCTCCGATAATCTTTGATACCGAGTGTTTTTCCATAAACTCCGACATATCAAGCCTTATCAGTGTTTCGGGAGTATCAAACAGTTCATTTGAAAGCACCTTAACAAGATGGGTTTTTCCCACACCGGTGGGGCCCACAAAGATAAAGGAAGCAGGTCGGCGATTTCCGCCGATATGAACCCTTGAACGCTTAACGGCATCCGTTACAAGCTTTGTTGCCTCGTTTTGTCCGATAACCTTTCTATTAAGATTTTCGTTTAAGGTCAATAGTTTTTTATAATCGCTTTCCTCAATTTTAGATGCCGGAATTCCTGTCCATATTTCTATAACCTTTGCAAGTTCTTTTTCGGTTACGGTATTATCGGCGGCGGCACTGTAAAGACCGTTGGCAACCGCCTTGTATCTTTCAATCTCCGCTTTTAGCATCGCCTGTTTTTCATAATCGGTATTTTCGGTTTGGTCTTGGGTTAATTCTTCAAGTTTTCTCGAAGCATCGGCAACCTTTTTGTTTGCAACATAAAGCTCGTCGATAGCCTTATTTTCAAGCGAAGTACAAGCACAAGCCTCATCTAATAAATCAATTGCTTTATCCGGTAAAAATCTATCAGTAATATATCTTTCGGATAAAATTACGGCAGTTTTTACTATATCATCGGGAATGGTAACATTATGATAACCTTCGTAATATCCCTTGACTCCCAACAACACATCAATTGTATCACTAATTGAAGGCTCTTCAACCGTTACGGGCTGAAATCTTCTTTCAAGAGCCGCATCTTTTTCAATATACTTTCTGTATTCCTTAAAGGTTGTGGCTCCTATAACCTGAATTTCTCCACGGGAAAGGGCAGGTTTTAATATATTAGCGGCATTCATAGAGCCCTCTGCCGAATCTCCGGCACCTACGATATTATGAATTTCATCAATAAACAAAATAATATTTCCGGCAGACTTAACTTCACTGATAAGTCCCTTTACCCTGCTTTCAAACTGTCCTCTAAACTGGGTACCGGCAACAAGACTTGTTAAATCCAGCAAATATATTTCTTTATCAAGTAGCCTTGCCGGAGCATCTCCCGCAACTATTTTAAGAGCCAATCCTTCTGCAATAGCCGTTTTGCCAACACCCGGTTCACCTATTAAACAAGGATTGTTTTTTGAACGCCTTGATAGAATTTGAATGGTTCTGTTAAGTTCTCTTTCTCTTCCGATTATTGCATCAAGCTTTCCGTTCTTGGCTTTTTCGGTTAAGTTCTCGCCATACTGGTCCAAAAATCTTTTTTTCTTTTTCTTTGACTTTTCTTCGCCCTTTTTGTTATCTGATTTTTCGGTTTCGGGACTATTTTCGTTTGAGCCGCCGAAAAGATTGTTTATAAACGGAATAGCCGGTGCTGTTCCCATATCAAAAGAATCCTCATCACCCATTCCATCACCATCCGGATTCATCAATTCCATAAACTGATTGCTCATCATTTCGATGTCTTCGTCAGTCATATTCATTGATTTTAACATATCGTCAACCGGCTTAATTCCGAGACTTTTTGCACATACTAAACAAAGTCCCTCCGGTTCCGCATTCGGTGTTGCCGGATTAGAAAGAAATACAACAGCCGGTCTTTTTTTACATTTGCTACATAGTTTCATTAATTGGGATACTCCTTGTGAAAATATAAATTATTTAAAGAACGATAATAAACCGTTTTCAGGTAAAAAACCGTTAATAATTTTAACTGCAAAAGAATTATTAACAACTTTTGGGGTAAAAACCCAAATGCCGTTTTTAAATATGCTTATTATACCTATTAATAAAAGGCAAAAAATCGCCCCGATTGCAACGCCCTTAACAGTTCCCACAATATATCCGAGAATCTTATTAAGTTTACTTGCAAAGGTTTTCTTAATTAAGCCGTTAAGCAATCTTGCGATTAATTTAACAACAATACTAAGCACCATAAATAAAACCGCCGAAACACCGAAAGAAAGCGCCTTAACAACAATAGGCTTTATTATTTTTTTAGATAACTCAACAGTAGCATCATCGGCACCCTTTTTAACACTGTCATTGTAAGTATCAACCATTTCCTGCTTTGATATTCCAAGGTCTGATGCATTATCGGTAATTACCTTCGGAAGAGAGTTCCATATCTTATCAACAGCCTTTTCTCCGGAATCTGTTGATTTTTCTCCCACAGATTCAATAATAGAGGTTTCTATTTTTTTGTCATAAATTTTTTCGGCAATAGGTGTACTAACGGAATTAATAAGCACTAATATGGCAACAAATCCGGCAATTTCAACAAAGGTTCTCACAAAACCGTATTTTGCCGACAAAAATGCGGAAATAACGATAATTCCCAAGACGATTAAATCAATTATTATTGATACCATAATTTTCCTCAATTCTTAATTTTTATTTTTTTGATTGTATTGTCCGACATCATATCAACACTTTGAGAGCCGGTTACAATTAAATATTTTTCATCAAAATCGCATTTCTCGGAAAACAATTGTTTACCTGTCTTATCAAAAATGTAAACATTCGCCTCACTGATAATATAAATATGTGAACCCAAAAGCCTAATATCACTTATATTTCCTTTAAAAGAAAATTCATTTTCCTTAACACCTTTCGGCGAAATATAATTAATGATATTATCGGTATAGTCGCTTTCTCTGTTAAGCACGGTTATGGCACCGCTGTTTTCACACCTGAACATTGAAATATGAAAATCGCTTTTGTTTTCGCTTTTTGATTTGTTTTTCCAGTTATAAAAATCATAGCCTTGATTTGTTATAACAAAAAAACCTTTGGAATTTGATTTTAAACTGTAAACCGTACAATCCGTATAATCAAATGTGCTTTCGGAGTCGGTATCGGAAAAATTAAAAATATGTACCTTGGACGAAAGCTTTTCCACATTCGAATTGACGGTAGATACCGCAATTTTTTTACCGTTTTGAGAAAGACATATTGAATTTATTATGTCTTTAGCGCAGTTCCATTTATAAATATTATTTCCGTTTTTATCGTAAACATAAAGAGTTGAAGCATAATCGTTACTAAGTGTAGCAACAGCAAAGACGCCGCTGTTCGAGACATCAGCTGCGATTATGGGATTATCCGTACTTTTTTCAAAAACGGTATGCTTTGTCCTTCTTACAACAAAGTTGTTTTGTCCCTGACCGTAAATCAGTGCTCTTGTATTTGAAATTTTCAATACCGGGTCTGAGAAGCCGTGATAATAAGTATCAATTACACTTCCTGAATTATTAATGTTATAAACATTGGAATCGGTTAAAACATAATAACTATTGCTTTCGCTTTCAACCGATACGATTTGGGTACCCAAAACACTAATCGGATATTTTCCCGAGCCGATAGATAAAAAAGCATCCGAAAGACTTTCGGTAATACCGGCAGGAAAAATCAAATACATCAGTCCTGCAATTAAAACCAAAACAACTCCGATAATAACTAACGACCGAATTTTTGCCTTTGCTGTTAACTTTTTACCTTTTATCACCTTAGGGATTGCGGCAGTGTCTTGCTTTTGAATTTTTGACGGTTGCATTTTAACGCTGAAATTACCATTATTCTTTTTTGGTTTCTTCTTGCTTAAAGCATCGGAAAAGCCGTGCTTTTTTCGTCTGTAATCAGGCATAATAATCACCTTTTCTTTTTTTATGAGCATTATTCTAAATCATAAAAAACTTTATCTAAAAACAGTCCCTTGGGAGATAGAGTATTCCCACCTAAAGACCTATCCTTACTGCCGAAAATATCAATATAAATATCGGCAGGTAGTTTTCCGTACCCAACCCAAAGACAGGTTCCGGCTAAAATCCTAACCATATTATAAAGAAAGCCGTCAGCGGAAACCGAAAAGGAAAATCCGTTATCATTGTTTATTATCTCACAATTTGTTATAGTGCGAACGGTATCCTCAACAGTTCTTTTTGATGAAGAAAATCCTTCAAAATCGTGGGTACCCACAATCCCTTTACAAAATTCATTCATCAAATTAAAATCAGGCTTACTATCAAGCCTCAGTGCATACCTTTCCATAAAAGGATTTGTCGTTCCGAAATAAAAATTATAAAGATAATTTTTACCTTTACAAGAATACCTTGCGTGAAAGGTGTTTTCAACATCTATAACATCAATTATTGCAATATCTTTCGGCAAAACCGAATTAACACCTCGTAAGAAGGCGTCCTTTGGAATACTTTCATCGCAGTCCAAATGACAGTAAAACTCTCTTGCGTGTACCCCCGCATCTGTACGACTACACCCCGTAATTCGTGTATTACTGTTTAAAACTTTGGAAATTGAATTTTGTAAAATCTCTTGAATGGTTATACCGTTTGGTTGTACCTGCCAACCGTGATAATCCGTTCCGTCATAAGAAATCTTAAGCAATACTCGTTTCAAAACAATACCTCAAGCAATAATATTAACAGCCACTACACCCGCACAAATAACTGCCGAAAAGATAAATGAAATTACATCTTTTGCGGATATTTTGAGTTGTTTCATTCGTTCTCTGCCTTCGCAACCGTTATAACATCTGCATTCCATAGCTTCGGCTAATTCATAAGCCCTTCTGACCGATGAAATAAGAAGCGGAATTAAAATAGGAATAAGTGCACCTATTTTTTCCTTTAGCTTTCCGCCTTCAAAATCCACACCTCTTGCTTTTTGTGCATTCATAATCTTTTGAGTTTCTTCTACAAGTGTCGGGATAAATCTAAGAGCAATTGTCATCATCATTGCAAGAGTATGGATTGCATTTTTGAGTCCGATTGCACCAAGGGGTGAAAACAGCCTCTCAATAGCATCGGTTAAATCGTTAGGTGTAGTTGTATAAGTAAGCACCGAACTAATAGTGATAAGAAGAAAAATCCTAAGTGCTAAATACATAGAATTATAAATACCACCGGTAGTAAGAGTAATCTTCCACCATTTAAAAACCACGCTTCCGCCACGGCCGTAAAACAGGTTGATAATTACGGTAAAAATAATTATCGGAAGAATTGCTTTTAGATTTTTAAAGTACATTTTCACCGGTACTTTGGAAAAAATCATAATCATCAATACAAACAAAGCAATAAACAACAAAGAAAAAATATTTTTAGCAATAAATATGAAAATAATATTTATTATGAGAAGTAAAATCTTAACTCTTGGGTCTAATCTATGAATAACCGAATCAGTTTCAACATACTGACCGAAAGTAATATCGTTAAGCATTCTTCTTTTCCTCCTTTAATGCAAGGAGATACTTAACCGCATCTTCAATTCTAAAGACATTTTTATCTATCTTAAGACCTTTTTTCTTTAGTATCTCAAAAACATCGGTAACACAAGGAACATTTAAACCTATACTCTTCAAGAATTGTCCGTCGGCAAAAACATTTTCGGTGGTATCAAATCTGACCAACCTGCCCTTGTTCATAACAATCAGTTTATCCGCAAGATTTGCCATATCTTCCATATTGTGGGAAATAATAAAAACAGTTGCATTAAATGCCAATCTGTAATTTTCAATCATTGATATTACATCTTTTCGTCCCTGCGGGTCAAGTCCTGCAATCGGTTCATCAAGTATAAGTATTTTCGGGTGCATTGCCATTACCCCTGCAATTGCAACCCTTCTTTTTTCACCGCCCGATAAATCAAAGGGCGACTTTTCCAAATAGTCATCATCAATATGAAGCAGTTTGCAGGTATCGATAACACGCTTTTTCAATTCTTCACCCGAAACACCCATATTCTTAGGGCCGAAAGCAATGTCTTTGAAAACCGTTTCTTCAAAAAGTTGGTATTCGGGATACTGGAAAACAAGACCGATTTTAGAACGAATATCTCTAATCTTTTTAGGATATTCCCAAATGTCTTTACCCTCAAACAACACGCTTCCCGATGTGGGCTTCAAAAGACCGTTGAGATGACTTACAAGGGTGGATTTACCTGAACCGGTATGACCGATTATTCCGATAATTTCACCCTCAAGGGCGCTGAATGTTACATCGCTTACCGCATCAACTTTAAACGGTGTCGAGCTGTCATAGGTGTGGGTTAAGTTTTTAACCTCTAATATTTTTTGCAATTAAATTCCCTCCGAATGAAGCGCCTTAATAATCTCATCGGCTGCTTCTTCAATAGAAATAACCTGTGTATCTACACAAAATCCGTTATTTTTGAGTTCTAATAACAGTTCTGTTGTTTGCGGAACATCAAGTCCCACATTTTTAAGCATATCTGCTTTATTAAAAACATTTTTCGGTGTGTCATCGGCAACAATTTTTCCGCTGTCCATAACAACAACTCTATCCGCCGATTCGGCTTCTTCCATAAAATGGGTTATTAGAATTATTGTAATACCCTTTTCCTTGTTAAGCCTTAAAATTGTGGAAATTATCTCTTTTCTGCCCTTTGGGTCAAGCATAGCAGTAGGTTCATCAAGAACAATACATTCAGGTTCCATAGCAATTATACCCGCTATTGCCACTCTTTGCTTCTGTCCGCCTGAAAGATGATGTAATGACTTCTTTGCATAATCATACATATCAACGGATTTTAAGGCATTATCTACTCTTTGCCGTATTTCATTGGGTTTTATTCCTAAATTTTCAGGACCGAAAGCTACATCTTCTTCCACAATAGAAGCCAAAAGTTGATTATCCGGGTTTTGAAAAACCATTCCCACCCGTCTTTTAATCTCGATTTCGGTTTCTTCTGTTTTGGTGTTTAAGCCATCAACAAATACATCGCCTTTATCAGGCTTATAAAGTCCGTTTAACAGTTTTGCAAGGGTTGATTTACCCGAGCCGTTATGGCCTAAAATCACCGTAAAACTGCCACGCTTAAAAGAAATATTAAAATCCTCTATTACAGCCTTATGCTCTGATGAATTGCTGTATTCAAATGTAGCATTTTTAACTTCAATAATATTATTTGTCATTTTTTATCCAAACTGTTGTAGCACCGCAAGGCAATGAAATATCCCTATCGGTAACATTAAGTCCTATCTCCTCGGTATATAAGGTATCGTCTTTTCCAACAGGAAAATACTGTTTTACCATATAATTAAGTATGGTAGGCGACAAACCGCCGGTATATGAATTTAAAAAGAAAAATAAAGGTTTATCGGAAATAACGGAGGATACACCTTTTAAGAGTTCGCCCAGTTGCTGTTCAAGTTTCCAAACCTCGCCGTTGGGACCTCTGCCGTATGAAGGAGGGTCCATAATAACCGCATCGTATTTATTGCCCCTTCTTACTTCTCTTGCAACAAATTTCATACAGTCATCCACAAGCCACCTGACACTTCTATCGGCAACACCGCTGACATTGGCATTTTCTTTTGCCCAGTTTACCATACCCTTTGAGGCATCAACATGGGTAACATTTGCACCGGCTTTTAAACAGGCAACGGTTGCACCTCCGGTATATGCAAATAAATTAAGCACCTTAATTTCTCTATCGGCATTTTTAATTAAATCCCCTGCAAGTTTCCAATTAACCGCTTGTTCGGGAAACAACCCCGTATGCTTAAATCCCATAGGCTTAAGTCTAAATGTTAAATCGTTATAATTTATACTCCATACATCAGGGACCTTTTTTAAGGTTTCCCAATATCCGCCGCCACTTGAAGAACGATGATAAATGGCGTGGGGATTATTCCAAAGCTTATTTGTTCTTTTCTTTTGCCAAATAATTTGCGGGTCGGGTCTTATTAAAATAATATCACCCCAACGCTCAAGGCGTTCCCCATTATCGGCATCAATAAGCTCATAATCTTTAAAATCTTTTACTGTTCTCATTATTTTTCCTTAAATAAGTGTTTGTTGTAATGAATTGTTAGGTGGTATTATACCTAAATGCTCATAAGCCAAAGCGGTAACGCATCGACCTCTCGGAGTTCGGTTAATAAATCCGATTTGAATTAAATAAGGCTCGTAAACATCTTCGATTGTAACGGCTTCTTCACCTAAAGCTGCCGCAAGGGTTTCAACACCCACAGGACCGCCGCCGTAATTTTTAATTATTATCGAAAGCATTTTTCTATCAAAATCATCAAGACCAAGCTCGTCAATTTCAAAACGCTTCAAGGCTTCTCTTGCAACGGCTTCGGTAATCCTGCCGTCAAAGTCAACCTGGGCAATATCTCTGACTCTTCTTAAAAGCCTATTGGCAATTCTCGGTGTACCGCGGGAACGAGAAGCTATTTCAAGCGCACCTTCCAAATCGGTTTCAATACCCATAATTTTAGATGACCTCATAACAATTTGACCAAGCTGTTCGGGTGTATATAACTCAAGTCTTAACAGTACACCGAAACGATCACGAAGCGGTGCTGTAAGCTGTCCCGAACGGGTTGTGGCACCAACAAGTGTGAAATGCGGTACATCAAGGCGAATAGACCTTGCGGAAGGTCCCTTTCCTAAAATAATATCAAGAGAAAAATCCTCCATTGCAGGGTATAACACTTCTTCAATATTTCTTGAAAGTCGATGAATTTCATCAATAAACAACACATCGCCCTCATTAAGCGAGGTAAGTATTGCTAATAAATCCCCCTGTTTTTCAATGGCAGGTCCCGAAGTAACACGAAGGTTTGTACCCATTTCCTTTGCGATAATTCCTGCAAGTGTTGTTTTTCCAAGTCCGGGAGGTCCGTATAAAAGACAATGGTCAAGGGATTCTTTTCTTTGCTTTGCAGCCCTGATATATATACTTAACGCATCTTTAACCTTAGTTTGTCCCACATATTCACTAAGTGTTTTAGGTCGCAAAGAAACATCGGTTTCGGTATCATTTTCGGTATATTCCGGTGATACTATTCGATTTTCATAATCGGTTTCTTCTATCATTTACTAAAACCCCTTTGCTAATGTTTTGAGTGCTGATTTAATCAACTTGTCGGTTTCAAGTGTTGTATCAAGTCGTGAAACAGCAAGAGAAGCCTCGCTTTGAGTATATCCGAGAGATACCAAAGCTTCAATCGCCTCTTTTGCACTGTTATTACCGGTTGCGTTACCGATTTTAACAACTTCGTTAATATCGGCGGATGAACCGATAGAGCCGATTTTATCTTTTAGCTCAAGTATAATTCTTTGTGCAAGTTTTAATCCCACACCACTTGCGGCAGTCAGGGATTTCGCATCGGCTGAGGCTATTAACAGTGTTATCTTATCAAAGGTAAACTCATTTAACAGTGCAATACCGATTTTCGGTCCCACACCGCTAACCGAGGTAATTAACTTAAATGTTTCAAGCTCATCAATTGAAGAAAAACCATATAAATCAAGAGCATCCTCTTTAACCGACAAAAATGTGTATAAAAATGTATCTTCCCCCACATTGCCGAGTTTTGAATAGGCGCTGTTTGTAATCATAGCTTTAAAGCCTATTCCCCCACACTCAATTATACAAGTATTCAAATCTTTAAATATTATTTTTCCGTTTAACGAAGAAATCAAATTTTTGTATCTCCTTTGCTTAATTTACCGTAAATGCTTCCCGAACTGTGTCCATGACAAATAGCAAGGGCTAAAGCATCGGCTGTGTCATCAGGCTTTGGAATCTTACTTAGCGATAAAAAACTTTTCACCATTTCCATAACCTGTCGTTTTTCTGCTCTGCCGTATCCTGTTATTGCCTGTTTAACCTGCAAAGGTGTGTATTCGAAAACAGGAATATCAAAGTGTTTAGCTGCCAAAAGGATTACTCCTCGGGCTTGAGCCACATCAATGGCGGTAGTAGTATTTGTATTAAAAAACAGTTTTTCTATGGAAACGCAGTCAGGCTTATATTTACGGAACAAAGTTGTTAAATCATTGTAGATACAATCAAGTCTTGAAGAAAACTCTTCCCCGGCATTGGTTGTAACTGCGCCGTAACCTACAACCGAGAAATTTATTCCATTATATTCTATTACGCCGTATCCTACTATTGCATAACCCGGGTCAATACCGAAAATTCTCATATTATTTTCCTTATATAATATTATTAGTATATTATATCATAAATAGCACACCACTTCAACCACAAGATTTTGTTTTTAAGAAATTACATTGTAGGTTTACAATAGATGTGTTACAGTTTGCAAAAAAAGAATGACGAATAGGACTCCATGTGTTACAGTTAAGTTACGACACAAAAAGCAACAAAGGAGAACTATTCGTCATGAACACTGTAACACAAGATATGAAGTATCGTCAAGCCTTAATTTTGTATTCTCAAAAATATGGAGGGACTTGCTTCTGCCGTTCAATA
>DCIE01000049.1:606-13406 GCA_002315765.1 Ruminococcaceae bacterium UBA1734 | reverse complement strand
GAGGTGCAGTAAATGAAAAAAGAAACAAATCGCAGAAAAGATATTGAGCTTCACAATGTAACTTTCGATAACTTTATTAAGGTTATCGACCGTTGTAAAGGTGATGTTTATTTGGAAACCGAGGACGGCGACACATTAAACCTCAAGTCCAAGCTTTGCCAACTTTTGGGACTTTCCCATTTACTATCAAAAACCGAAACTATTGATACCACAATTCGCTGTACCGACCCTGAGGACGAAATTATGTTGCTTAGGCTTAATCTTTACGGTGAATTGCCGGATGAAGTATAATTTTTAGGAGTTTTATTAATGGCAGAAAACAAGTTTTTAACATTTAAAGGAAAACCTCTTGTTCGCAAGGGAAACGAAATTTATTACGGCGATATGTCGGAAAAATTTGTTGTCAGATTTGAGATTTTATCCTCAAACAAGGACGGAAAATTGGAAATTGCCGACAAGGTTTCGGTTCAGCTTTTAAAAAGCGACACCGATGCGCCTATTAAGAACCGGATTACAAAGGAAAGCCAAAAAGCCACCCTTTTTGAGGCATTGGATTTAGGCTTTACTTGGCTTGAAAGAGCATTGGCATAAAATTTTAATAAAAAATTTTTCCGCCGCAAGATATTGTGGCGGAATTTTCATTACTTTTTTGATTGCGGGGTTCAAAACACTTGGTAAAAAAGAATTTGTTAAAAGGATTTAAAGACGGAATACCCATTTTTTTAGGGTATTTTGCCGTTTCCTTTACCTTTGGAATTTCGGCGGTAAAGCTTGGCATATCACCTTTTCAGTCGGTTCTTATTTCGGCAACAAACTTCACCTCTGCCGGACAGTTTGCCGCACTTTCAATTATCACCGGTTCATTATCATACTTTGAAATGGCGCTAACTACCTTTGTTATTAATTTAAGATATTTTTTAATGTCCTCTTCCCTTTCCCAAAAATTTAAACCCGATATGCCGTCTATCCATCGCTATTTAATTGCATTTGGCAATACAGACGAGGTTTTCGGGGTTTGCTCAATGTATAACGGACATTTGCCGCCATCTTATTGTTACGGTGTCCTATCCTCGGCACTTCCCGGTTGGGTACTGGGCACTCTTTTCGGTGCGATACTCGGAAACATTCTTACCGCCAGGGCTTTAAGCGCTTTGGGAATAGCCCTTTACGGTATGTTTATCGCCATAATTATGCCTACCGCAAGAAAAGAAAAATTTATTGCCCAAATCATTATTTTATCTATGCTCTTAAGCGCCATATTCACTTTTTTGCCTATACTATCTCAAATTTCTTCCGGTTCCAGAATAATTATTCTTACCATACTTATCTCTGCTTTAGCGGCGTATATTAAACCGATTAAGGAAGGAGAAGAAGATTTATGAGTGGCAATATCTATATTTACATACTTGTTATGGCTTCGGTTACATATCTTATTCGTATGCTTCCTTTGGCGTTAATACGACAGAAAATCACAAACATTTACATTAAATCCTTTTTATATTATGTACCTTTTGTAACACTTTCGGTTATGATTTTCCCCTCTATACTCTCCTCTACCGACAGTATTTATTCCGCAATAATAGGTTTTGTTATTGCCCTTGTTGCAGGTTATTTCGGCAGAAGCCTTGTTACTGTTTCTCTTCTTGCCTGTATGGGAGTTTTTATCACCGAGATTATAATAATTTAGTTTTCTTTTTTGAAACGCCCGATATCCCCCCTATTACAGAGGCTAAAACTATTATTAAAAAATGAAATAATGTATTATAAGAAATTTTAGATTTTGAAACAATTACGGATACTATTCCTATTAATAAGAAGTATATTGTCCCCGCTATAAGTCCTATCAAATAGCCTTTTTCTCCCCATTTTGATGCGGTGTAATAGGCAGAAAAAAATCCCCCTGTCGCCACTGCTATTGTCGCAAAAACCGCCGAGTATATTCTATCAATCCCAAACATCATTATTATACCCGCAAACAAAAGCACAAGACCAAAAAACACTCCTATTCCTATTAATCCGCCAAAAATAATATGTATTTTTTTATTTTCATTCATAAAAAATCCCTCCGCAATATAATATACTGCGAAGGGGTTTAATTTTATGCTTATTATTTAATTACTTTACCTGGTCGTCGTGAACAGTCAAATTCTGCTGTAACGCCCAACGAGCAATAGTAATTTTAGAATGGTCGCTTTTCGACTCAATAACAATGGTGTCTTCCTTAAGAGAAATAACCTTTCCGTAAATTCCGCCGATTGTTACAATATCGTCTCCAACCTGCAAATTTTCACGCATTTTCTTTTCTTCTTTTGTTTTCTTGCGTTGCGGACGAATAAGAATAAAATACATAACAGCCACAATAAATACAAGATAAACTATTAAGAATAAAGGATTTGAGCTTCCTGATGTAGTGCTTTTTGATGTTAAGGGTAATAATAAATCCATTCTTTTTAACCTCCAAAATAATAACAAAACATATTATACAAAAAAAACTTACTAATTGCAAGGTTTTTTTCAGTCCAGCTTTAAATATGCCGTAGGGTCAACACGAGAACCGTTTTTCAGCACCTCAAAATGAACATGATTTCCGTCGGAATCTCCTGTAGAACCAACCTTGGCAATAATATCTCCTGCACTGACCTTATCCCCAACTCTTTTTAATAGGGAACTGCAATGGCCGTATCTTGTAACCAAGCCACCGCTATGTCTGATATCTACACAATATCCGTAGCCCTTATACCAAGAGGAACGAATTACGGTTCCTTCTTTAACCGCAAGT
Source organism: Ruminococcaceae bacterium UBA1734 (assembly GCA_002315765.1). Lineage (GTDB taxonomy): Bacteria > Bacillota > Clostridia > Oscillospirales > Acutalibacteraceae > UBA737. The sequence continues at coordinate 10,627 of DCIE01000049.1, read as the reverse complement.
ATATTTGTACCGTAAGGTGCTAAAAGGTCGTAGCCCTTATGGTTTCTTCCGCTGCTGTATCCGTATCCATCACCCAAATGATAACTTCCTTTAGGCAAAGGAAAAACAAATCCGGCATTATGAGCCTTAGCAGAATAATAAGCCGACCTTGTACTATCGGCAGTACCCTCAATTACAACCCTATTAACCGGCTTTGTTAAAACCTTTTGACTGATAGTCTTTCTCGAAATCTCAACACCGTCAATATATTTAACCTGTTGCGTAAGACTGTTCAAACCGGTGCTTCCCTCAGTTTGCACCTTAACGGTACCCTTTATCATTTCGTTACTTTTAAGGGTAACGGTCTTATACTCGGTCTTAACATTTTCGCAGGTTACCGCTACGGTTTCCACCGGAATGGAAGAAATAAGATTTGACAAACTGCCGCTGCTTATATCCTTAAGCAAATAGTATCCCTTTTTAATATCCACATTTTGGGTAAATCTCGAAACACTGTTTAACGCCTTAACATTAAAGCTCAAAAGATAGTTCTCCACAATATCCTCTTTGCTTTCACAAGGATAAATATATGAATTTCCGTTTGTTGTTGCACAATATCCCGAAATGATGTTATTTGAATTTTCCATAACCTTTTTGGCAAGTTTGTCATAATCGGAAGTTCTGTTTTTATTTACGATACAAAGAGAAAACTCAGGGGCTGTTATTTGGCTCTCAACATCTTGTCCCTCAACCTGTTCGCAAACTTTTTTAACTACTATATCATAGTTTGCCTTTTTTAAAATATTTCCTATGCTTTTTCCCGAATAATCAAGACTATATCCTATTCTCATACCGCAGGAAATAAGGCTAACCAAAACGCAAACAAACGCAATAGGCAAAAAAACAGCGACTGCACCTAACTGTCCCATTGATATAATTTTATTTATTGATTTTCTGATTTTATTTTCTTTTTTCTTTTTTTGAGACAAAATCAAGGAGCCACCTCTTTTCTAAAAGTTACAATTTTGTAACACTTATGTTACTATTATATAACTTTTTCCGAAAAAAGCAACCCCTAATTTAACAAAAACTGCCTTTAATTTGTAAATATTATATGAATTAACGCATTGCTCTCGGGTCATAATCCTCAATAAACTGTTCCCAATCTTCATCGGAAACCTCGCTGTCTTTGGGGATAAACTGATTTTTATAGTTCACATAAATATTATTAATTATTCTCTTATATTCCCTATTTGTCTTTATTTTTTGTCTTAAAGCGATAAACAGCATAAATCCCGATGCAATAAGTATAAATACATAAGAGGATAAATGTCTGACATAAAAGTTAAGGGTATATCCAAACCAGCCCGAGGTATAACCCTCACAAAGTTTTGCAAAAACAAAGGTTAAATACGGCAGTGGTAAAATTCCCAAAATTCCCCCGACAATTTTTAAGTCGGTAAATGAAAAAATCACTCCCGTAATTTCAAGCAAGGTGGCAATCGAGATTAAAATAACCGTTTGGTTAGATACGATTTGATTGCCGTTGGCAGAGTTCATCAAGGCACTGACACAGAACAAAAAATTAATACCGAAAAGATAAATAACCCCCAAAAGGTTAATAACCCTCATAGAAGAATAAAGTTTTCCCTTTGTTTTAGCATAGTTTATCCCAAGCTTATACTCAATTTGTTCCACTCTTTTTAATATGCTGTCATATTTCTTCATAGTATTACCTCAAATCTTTTATAAAGGTATTATATATCTTTTTATTATCCTTGACAAGTGAAATAATCAATTTTATAATACTAAACTGTAATGTATAATAAAAAGGTGATAATAAATGGCTGTTATTAATATTGTTATGGTAGAACCGGAAATACCTCAAAATACCGGTAATGTGGCAAGAACCTGTGCCGCAACCGGGGCAAGACTTCATCTTGTAGGTCCCATGGGATTTACCATTGACGACAAAAAACTTAAAAGAGCCGGTCTCGATTATTGGCATTTCCTTGATATAACCTATTATGAAAATATAGATGATTTCTTCGAAAAAAACAAAGGTGGCGAATTTTTCTATTTCACCACCAAGGGAAGAAAAGCCCACAGCCAAGTTTCATATCCCGACAACTGCTATTTACTTTTCGGAAAAGAAACAAAGGGACTTCCCGAGGAGCTTTTGATAAAACATCCCGAATCCTGTGTACGAATACCGATGGCTTACGATATAAGAAGTCTTAACCTTTCAAATTCTGTGGCAATCGCCGTATATGAAACCCTTAGACAATGGGATTATCCGCAATTGGAAAATCAAGGTCAATTACACAATTACCGTTGGGAAAACCTATAATTTAATTATATTTTCACATTTTTTAAAAATACCCATATTATGTACTGAAGTATAACTTCAAAGCATTTTAGGAGGTATTTTTTTATGGCTGATAACAATATTTCCGCTACGGAAAAAAATTGCTTTAAAGAAGCAGTTTGCATTGATGCCGGCAGAGTCTACGATTCCTGTTGTGATAGAGACTGCCTTGAAGATTTACGGTGTTATTTTACCGCCGAAACACAAGCATTGGTTGAGGACGCAATAAGTGTAAAATTAAGCGGTGCCACGGTACTTAATGTTTTGATTGATGTTGAGCCTATAAGCTTTAACAAGGGCTTTTATTCCTGCGACCTGACATTTTTCTTCCTTGTGGATTTGGAATTGTACGGTATGCCAAACAGTTGTCCAACCTCAGCAAACGGAATTTGTTGCTTCTCAAAAAAGGTTATCCTTTACGGAAGCGACGGAAATGTAAAGGTTTTTTCAAGCAACCAAAGCATTCAAAATCCAACCTGCGACAAAACCGCTATTTCAAACTCAAACAGTCCGAAATGCGTATTACAATGTGTTGACCCGGTACCTTTAACTGCAAGACTCGGAAAAATAAATGATTGTTTCCAAAATGTATGCTTTATCCCCCAAACCGTTACCGACTATATGGGCTCACCGCTTGTTACCAATCTGCCTACGGGGACTCCCACGGTTTTCGTAACACTGGGACTTTTCACCATCGTTCAATTAATAAGAGATGTTCAAATGCTTATCCCGGTTTATGACTTTTGTATTCCCGAAAAACAGTGCGACAATACAACCGACCAACCCTGCGATGTATTCAGGAAAATCAAATTCCCCACCGGCGACTTTTTCCCACCGAAATCGGAACAAAACTGTTGCAATAATGAATAATTAAATACTTCATACACAAAAGCAAGGGACGATTTTAAGTATCATCCCTTGCTTTTTTAGTTACCGCATTCAATACTGATATCAACGAAAACGGATAAAATATCATCTGTTTTTGTGTTTACCTTTTCTTCTCCCGATTTATCCATAATAACCTTTCCCTTATCCATCATTACAAGACGGTTTCCGTACTCGGTGGCATATCTCAGGTTATGTGTTACCATAATGGATGTTAATTTCTTTTCCTTTACAATCTTGTCGGTAATTTCCATTATTGTATCGGCTGTATGGGGGTCAAGAGCCGCAGTATGCTCATCAAGAATTAGAATATCAATAGGTGTAAGGGTTGCCATAATAAGGGAAACAGCCTGTCTTTGTCCTCCCGACAAAACTCCCATCGGCACATTCATTTTATCCTCAAGTCCCAACCCTATTGAAGAAACAAGTTCCTTATAATAATCAACCTTATTTTTTGATACGCCCTTTGTGAGTCCGTACAGCTTACCCTTATTCTCAGCAAGGCTTAAATTTTCCACGATTGTCATATTAGAAGCAACTCCCTTAAAAGGGTCTTGGAAAACTCGGCTCATACGCTTTGCTCTTATAAATTCTTTTTGCTTTGTAATATCAATTCCATCAAGCAAAATGCTGCCGATTGTAGGAAGAATACTTCCGGCAATCAGGTTTAAAAGAGTGGTTTTACCCGAACCGTTTGAACCCACAACCGAAATAAAATCTCCTTTATTCACCGTAAAATTAAAGTCGTTAAAAATAGTGGTTTCATTAACGGTTGATTCGTTAAATTTCTTTACTATATTGTTTAGTTCAATCATTCAGGGCACCGCCTTTTTTAACAGGTATTCTGCTGTTTTTTACTTTATTCCTTTTAAGAAAATTATTTACAATCAAAATCACGGCAAAGCATCCGGCATTCATTATCTTTAAATATGTACCGTCTGAATCAATTATGGTAAAATAGTTTAGGCAAAGGGAATATATAATTCCGCCAACGATTACAGCGGTGGTGGGGCGAACAAATTTAACCTTTGAAAACAGTGCAAGACCGATAATAACCGAAGCCAGTGCCAAAACAACCTTACCCGTACCGCAGGTATTATCGTAGTTTCTTGTAAGCTGAGCATATAAAGCACCGCTTAAGCCCATAAGACCGTTGGCAATGGAAAGCCCTAAAACTTTATAAAATCCGCAATCCTTTCCGAGAGAAGTAACAACACTTTCATTATTTCCGGTGGCAGTCAGCATAAATCCCAACTTTGTGGAGAAAAACAAATCAAGCAGAATTTTTATTACTACCACAATTACTGCAAGAATTAAAATGATTTTTCCGTTTGAAAGAACAGTGGCACCCTTGTTGAAAAGTCCCGAAAAATCATTGGCGGTATATGAAAAATTAACCGTTGTATAACCGGTTTTTGTGAGGAATTTTGTCAGTGCCAATGTGATTGACAGAAGAGCTGTCATGGTAATAATGCTTGAAAGAAGCTTTGTAATATTAAACTTAACATGCAATATTCCGGTTACCGCACCGGCAATAGCGCCGAAAACAAATCCACCCATCAAAGCAAGAACGGGATTTAGTCCAAGCCTGTAAATAAGTGCCGTTCCCACAACACCTCCAAGGGGAAAACTTCCGTCAGCCGTCAAATCCGGAAAGTCTAAAACGGAATAAGCAATATACATTCCCATAGCTACAATGGCATAGCATAGTCCCAATTTTATTCCGTCAATTCCGGTGTTTAATATTAAATCCATTCAATCACCATTTCTTTCTTTAGACAAAATGAAATATAAACCACCTGTTAAGCGATTTATATTTCAAATTAGTATAATTTTGCTTTAAATCAGTCTTTTAATTATCTTTAACATTTGTAAGATTTTCGATTGTTGTAGGAAGAACGAGCTTTGAAAACTTCTTTAGGGAATCGGAGTTATAGCAGAGATATGTTTCATTTTCCATTGTCTTTTCTTCTACATCGTTTGCACTCTTACCTCCTAAAATTTCCACAGCCTGTTCACCTGCAAGTTTTCCGACAGTGATATAATCTATGGAAGCTGCTGCAAGGCATCCACTCTTAACCTGCTCAATTTCACTGCCGAATACAGGTATACCTGCTTTATCGGTAATTGCCAAAATGTTTTGAAGCTTTCCGACAATAGTGCTGTCAAGAAGATTTACAATGCAATCAATTCCCTTTGATACCAAAGTATTTGTTTTAGCATCAATTGTTGTAATATCCGAAACCTTCTCAACCACAATCTCCATACCGTTATAGTTTTTAGCGGAATTCTTTAGATTTTCAATCTGGATTTCATCGCTTGATTCCTCGGTTGAGGATAAAACGCCGATTTTAACATCGGTCTTATTAAAGAACGCAGAAACCAACTTAAGTTGTGCATCAAAGTCGGGAATATCGCTTGTTCCGGTCATATTATCAAAGTTTGCAACCTGTGAAGCATCGGTTACGGCACAGTAAACAACCGGTATGTCCTTACCTGTTGCGGCATTTGCAGCGGCAATAGCAGAAGGAGTTGCAATTGCAATTATAACCTTTGCCTTTGAATTTACAAGTTTATTTGCCTGAGAGAGTGAAGTTTCGGCACTGAAATTGCTGTTTACATATTCTACATTATAATCGTCTAAATTGATTTTCCCATTTAAGCCATTCATAATGCCGTCATAACAGTTATTTAAGGACTCGTGTGTTCCGAACTGAATAATACCGATGGTGGGTTTTTCCGAACCGCAACCTGCAAGTAAACTGATGCAGGAAAGAATAATTGTAATAACCAATGCTACTGATAATGTTTTTTTCATGATAATCTACCTCTTTTTATATAATTTTAAATAATTTTTATCAGCGAATGTTAAAAAGTCGCCATCGTTTAGTTAATAAATACATAAAATCATCATCCTTTTAAAAAACAAAAAAGCCCCATCCCAAAAGGGACAAGACTTTAATCCTGCGGTACCACCCTATATTGATGAACAAATCATCCACTCAACCTTGTACTAACATACAAGTCGCACTTTAACGGGTGCCCTCCGTCGACTGCTACTGACATATAATATATATGCTTTCGGTCGCCCTCATAAGTCCATTCACTTAAACTCGCAGTATTGTCATTCCACCGCCGACAACTCTCTGAAAAAGCAAACATTTAAGTTACTACTCTTAATCATAGGTTTATTTATGATACGGCTATTATATCATCCGATGCCATTTTTGTCAATGTTTTTTTAATTGGAAATATTTTGACGAAAATTAGGCAAAATATTATTAAAACATTACTTGACCTATTGACTTTTCTAATGTATAATATGTTTAATGGGCAAATTTGGGAATTTCTCAACTTATATATTAATTGCCTTAATGGGAGGTGCAATTTAATGAGCAATGCATTTGTTGTATGTATGGGAATCGGTACTGTATTTGTAGGACTTATTTGCATAATTATTCTTTGCAAAATCGTAAGTCTTTTCTGCAATATCGGCTCCAAGGAATCAAGCAATAATATTGCAACGGTTCCAACTCCTGCTCCTGTTGCCGCGGTGGCTAACAGACAGGAAATAATTGCGGCGGTTACCGCTGCCTGTGCAGAGGATATGGGAACTGATGTTTCCGCCATTCGCGTAATATCATTTAAAAAATTATAATTATAAAGAGGTAAAAAATTATGAAACAGTACAAAGTTACCGTAAACGGAACCGCTTACGAAATCACACTTGAAGCCATTGATGCTTCTCAGGTTAAATCAGCTCCTGCTGCACCTGCCGCTGCTCCTGTTGCCGGTGGTGCCGGTGAGTCTGTTGTTGCTCCGATGCCGGGAAACATTCTTGATGTTAAGGTACAAAACGGTGCATCTGTTAAAAAAGGCGATGTATTATTAATTCTTGAAGCTATGAAGATGGAAAATGAGATTATGGCTCCATGCGACGGAACAGTTAAGTCCATCAATGTTACAAAGGGTGGCACGGTTGAAACAGGTGCCGTTCTTTGTGTTATCGGCTGATTAGGAGAAAAAGAAAATGTTAGAACAAATAATCAATTTTGCCAAAACAACCGGTGCATACCAGCTTTTCGGCAATTTCGGTGAAAACTGGAAATCGCTTGTTATGATTCTTGTTTCGTTATTGCTTTTATATCTGGGAATAAAGAAACAGTTTGAGCCATTGCTTTTAGTAGGTATTGCTTTCGGTATGTTGCTTACAAACCTTACTGCCTTCACCGGAAGCGATGCCATGTATCACACCGAGCTTTGGCGTCAATTTATGGCAGGCAAAATAGGCTACGGCACAATAATGCACGAAGGCGGTTTGCTTGATATTCTTTATATCGGTGTTAAAACCTGTCTGTATCCTTGTCTTATTTTCGTTGGAATCGGTGCTATGACCGACTTCGGTCCGCTTATTTCCAATCCGAAATCTCTTTTATTAGGTGCCGCCGCACAGGTTGGTATTTTTGCTACATTTATCGGTTGCATTTATCTTAAATTCCCCGCAGAAGCAGCCGCTTCTATCGGTATCATCGGTGGTGCCGACGGTCCTACCGCTATTTATACAACCTCAAGACTTTACCCCAATCTTTTAGGCCCTATCGCTGTTGCCGCATATTCATATATGGCTCTTGTTCCGGTTATTCAGCCACCTATTATGAAGCTTTTAACCACTAAAAAAGAACGCCAAATAGTTATGAAACCCCTTCGTCAGGTTAATAAAACCGAAAAAATAATCTTCCCCATTGCGGTTACAATAATAGTATCGCTTTTAGTTCCATCTGCCACTCCGCTTGTAGGTTGCTTAATGCTGGGTAACCTTTGGAAAGAGTCAGGCGTTTGCGAGAGACTTTGCAAAACAGCCCAAAACGAGCTTATGAATATTGTTACAATATTCCTTGGTATCTCGGTTGGTGCTACCGCTACTGCCGAAGCCTTCCTAAATCTCCAAACCCTCAAAATTCTTGCTATGGGTATTGTGGCTTTCGGTTTGGGTACTGCCGGCGGTGTGCTTCTTGCGAAGTTGATGAACTTATTTACAAAAAACAAAATCAATCCCCTTATCGGTTCTGCCGGTGTTTCAGCCGTTCCTATGGCTGCTCGTGTTTCACAAAGTGTGGGACAAAAAGAAAATCCGTCAAATTTCCTTCTTATGCACGCTATGGGACCGAATGTTGCCGGAGTTATCGGTTCGGCTATCGCCGCAGGTGTATTGATTTCCATTTTCGGTTAATTGGAGGATTTTTAAATGGAAAATAAACCACTACTCATTACCGATACCATTCTTCGTGATGCTCACCAATCACAGGCTGCCACAAGAATGAGAATCGAAGATATGATTCCTGCCCTTGAAGACTTAGATAAAATCGGCTATTGGTCGGTTGAATGTTGGGGCGGTGCTACATTTGACTCCTGTATGAGATTCTTAAATGAAGACCCTTGGGAGAGACTTCGCACCATTAAAAAGCATATGCCAAACACTAAACTTCAAATGCTTTTCCGCGGTCAAAACATTTTAGGCTACAAGCATTATTCTGACGATGTTGTTGATGCTTTTGTTAAGAAGTCAATTGAAAACGGTATTGATGTCATCCGTATTTTTGATGCTCTTAATGACCCCCGTAACCTTGAACAGGCAGTTAAATCCTGTAAGGCATACGGCGGTATATGTGAAACTGCAATAAGTTACACCCAAAGCCCTGTTCACAATGAGGAATACTTTGTAAATCTTGCAAAGACTCTTGAAAATATGGGCGCCGATACCATTTGTATTAAGGATATGGCAAACCTTTTGCTTCCCTATGATGCTTACTCTCTTGTTAAGAAGTTAAAGGAAAGCGTTAAGGTGCCGATTCACCTTCATACTCACAACACAACCGGCACAGGCGATATGACATATTTAATGGCAGCACAAGCCGGTGTTGATATTGTTGATACCGCACTTTCTCCACTTGCAAACGGTACCTCAAACCCTGCCACCGAAGCACTTGTTGCCACCCTTAAAGGCACCGAAAGAGATACCGGTCTTGACCTTTCAAAATTAAGCGATGTTGCAACCCATTTCAGAGGTGTTGCAAATAAACTTAAAGAGCAGGGAATTCTTGACCCGAAGGTGTTAAGTGTAGATGCAAAAACACTTATTTATCAGGTTCCCGGCGGTATGCTTTCCAACACTATTTCACAGTTAAAACAAGCCGGTAAGGAAGATAAATACTATGATGTTTTGGCTGAGGTTCCGAGAGTTCGTAAGGACTTCGGTTATCCTCCGCTTGTAACTCCCACAAGCCAAATTGTCGGTACTCAGGCTGTTATGAATGTAATTTCAGGCGAACGCTACAAAATGGTTCCTAAGGAATCAAAGGCTCTTCTTCGCGGCGAATACGGCAAATTACCGGCACCGGTTAACGAGGAGGTCAGAAAGAAAGCCATCGGAGATGATGAGGTTATTACCTGCCGTCCTGCCGACCTGCTTGAGCCGGAGCTTCAAAAATATGCCAAAGAAATGAAGGACAAGGGCATTGGAAAAAGTGAAGAAGATGTACTAAGCTACGCACTCTTCCCTGCTGTTGCCGAAAAGTTCTTTGCTTACCGAGACGGTGAGAAAAAGGCCGAAACTACTCCTGCACCGACAAATACAAACGGCGTAAGAGAATTAATCGTTGAAGACATTTCGGAATAATTAATACAAAACAATGAAAAGCGACTGTGAAAAACAGTTCTAATCCCAATCACCCGTCAAACGGGTGGTTGGGATTTTCGTTACTACAAAAAAGCCTTCTCCGGTTGGTAGCC
>DCIE01000049.1:369-537 GCA_002315765.1 Ruminococcaceae bacterium UBA1734 | reverse complement strand
GAGCCAAACCGTGCCCGAGCCGCAGAGAGACAGGTGGCGAGAAACGAGCCGGATGAGGTCGTTTTTTCGTTTCCCCAAAAAGCCTTCTCCGGTTGGAGAAGGTGCTGAGCGTAAGCGAAGCGGATGAGGTCGTTTTTCGTTTCCCCCAAAAAGCCTTCTCCGGTTGGA
>DCIE01000049.1:0-203 GCA_002315765.1 Ruminococcaceae bacterium UBA1734 | reverse complement strand
ATATTCAATCGCCAAAGCGGTTCCCCACTTGGGGAAGGCTTGTGTTTTCGAAGGCGCAGAGACCTTCCGCTACGAAAAAATATATAAATCGGGTTGCCTGAGTTTATAAATCAGTTTGCTCAAAGCATAGGGTATTAAAAAACTCCCTTCCTAAAAATAATCAGGAAGAGAGTTTAACATTATTTATTTTGTTGTTACGCTTT
>DCIE01000005.1 GCA_002315765.1 Ruminococcaceae bacterium UBA1734 | reverse complement strand
ATCTGCTTCAAAATCACCGTTTTTTAATTGAACCACATTGCGAAGTATGGATATGCCACCACCGATTATCGCACCTGCTTTCGCTGCTTCTAATCCGGCTTCATTGGCGTTTTTAAGTATTTCTTTTCCGGTATATTTTTTAGGATGTTGTGCCGCATATTCGGCTTCTTTTGATGAAACCTGACTTTTCTTCAACAAGTCCTTTGCTTTTTTACAATGCTCGATTCGTGACTTTAATAATTTCGCTTTTGGAAGATTTCCGCTATCCATCAAAGTTTTTAATTGATTTTCAAGCGATTGAATCTGATTGTTTGCGGCATCAATCATTTTATCATAATAATCCGATGGTACTGCAATGCGAACATTTTCATCGACATATTTTTGAAATTTCGGAGATGTAACTTTTTTCCAACATTCCTCAGCTGTTGCTCCGACAAATTTCATCTGAACGCCGCTACCGGAAATCACATTTCCCGTGGCATCTATTTCAACCAAATCGTATAACGGGTCATTTACTTTGCCGATATCATCTGTTCTTACCGTGCGATTAGTATCACCATTTATAGCTCGTTCTGCATTTTCCCGTGCCGTTTCTTGAATTTCAGCAGCAAATCCTGCCTGTTGCCTTGTGTTTTGATATTTATAATCAGGATTTATTTTTTGTTGAGAAATACTTTTTAAACTACGGGTTAACTGTTGTCCTGTTTCGTTATCAATACCGCTGTATGCGACAAGGTACTCCTTGATTGCAGAACCATACCTCTGAACTGTTGGGAAAGCAATCGTTGAGGTGGTTATGGTTTGCACCATCTCATTAAACCATTCCGGGTGTTGCTTGAGTTGTTCTTTGTACTTTGGACAGAACTCGCCTTCCTCGTGAAAGCCTTTGCATTGTCTACAATAATTTACCATTCAATTACACTCCTTATAGACCATCTTCACCTTTTCCCCCTGTGCTCTGAGCCACATATAGATGCCGTCGCCGTAGGTTTCGGCGGAGATTAGGTACACTCCGTCTTTTTCTTCTAAAATTTTTGCGGTAGGCAGGCGGTCTAAAATAGCTTCAAGCACACCGGAATAATAAAATTTTACTGTTTTAAGCTCTCCCGAATACATAAACTGAATTCTTTTTCTGAATTCGCCGTCATCAAATTTATCTCTATATGGCACCGAAAAGGTTTCGCCGGTCGGTTTTGTATCTACCATGCGGTCAACACGGAAAACAATAGGGTAATCCACCTTGTTTTGGGCATCAAATCCAATCAGATAAAAGTAAAATTCTGAAAACAGAATTGATACCGGCTTTATTAACTTTTTGCTCTGCTTGCCGTCTTGGCGGTGGTAATAGAACGAAATTACTTTTTGTTCTGTTATGTATTTTGAAAGTTGCCACAAAGGACTTAACAGATTTTTTTCGTGTTTTAACGGCACATAATTGAAATACTCATTTCTTATAATGCTTTCAGCGGTTTTACGGTCTTCGGGAGCAATCTGCATTATTAGTTTTTCGATTATTCTCGAAAGCTCGGTTTTGTTAAATGCTCTGCTTTCAAGAAGTATTTTACAAAGTGCTGTTGCTTCCTCGTTTGTAAGCCACTCTCTTTGAAGGCGGACAAGGTAGTAGACATCTTTTGCTTTATCGTACCGAATAGATGTTTCGATTTCTGTAAAGTGTTCTTCGGAAAGATAAGCACGCAGATCATCAATATCACGCTGAATTGTTTTCGGTGCCACACCAAATTCATCAGCTAACCTTTGCTTATTTACTGTTTCACCTTTGTTGAGGCGTTCATAGATATTAAGCAAACGAAAACCTTTATTTCCGTTGTATTTTGTTTCCAAATTTATCACCACTTTCATTATAACTTTTTTTGCTATTGTTTTCAACATATTTTGCTAATGCATACATTGCTTTATAAGGCATAAATTCGGTCCGTTCTTTTTGAAAAAATAAATTTTGAACCCCATTAAACATAATCAATTCTCCACTCTATGAAATATTATTTTTGACAGTATGAAAGCAAGATAAATTATTGCGAAATAACTGATAAGCGCTTTTATAAGATTTACTCCGATGATAAAACATACGCTTTCAAATAAAATCATTACTGCAAACAAAAAAGCAATTTTATTTTTTATTTTAGAAATGATTTTTGCCATTACCAGAAGTGAAAGTAAAGCCACAATTATGCAGGATATAAAAATAAAAATTATCATAAAAATCATCCTTGTAATTCAGTTTAATTTCATTTTATCACGGATGATGGACACATTTTGGGAGTTTGCGTAGAAATTTGATAATTCATAACATCTTTTCTTGAAAATTAAAAATCACCTTTCGTATTACTTAAAAAAATATGAAAGGAGATATACGATGAATATATCTATACACCCCGGTACTATTAAACCAAGACGCTTTGACATTTATATGGCCGATCTTTTTGATCTCGGCGGATCGGTTCAAAATGGAGTCAGACCTGTCCTTATTGTTCAGAACAATATAGGAAATTATTATTCGCCCACAACAATTGTTGTTCCGATTACAAGCAGTGAAAAATCATCTATGCCAACCCATGTTGATATTGATACGGACTGTGGACTTTGGAAACAATCAACTGTCTTATGCGAACAAATAACAACTATTCCAAGTGATGCTTTACTGGAACGGTTGGGTTCTGTCAGAAAGCAGGAAGACATTGATAAAATCAATTTGGCTCTGAAAATATCTCTTGGTATTAGAGAGGTGGAGTCATGAGCTATTTCCGAGTAACGGCAAAATGCGGTCATGCCGGAAAGGGGAAGTACTGCCTTAAAACTTTTTATGTTGAAGCCAAAAACAAAAGAGATGCAGAAGAGCAGGTACGCAAACGCCCACGTGTTAAACATGACCGAAAAGATGCTATAACAGATATTCACAGAATAGATTATGAAGCATATATAAAAGGTCTGGAAAGCCAAAAATATGATCCGTTCTTCAAGTGTAATTCCGAAGAAGACAGGCAGCGTTTCATAGATAACGGATATAAATTCAATGCCATAAAACAATACGGAAGGTATGACGGAAAGAGTCATATTAAGAACCCGAAAAAATATATCAGGTTTTATGATACAGGTAAAGAATGAGACAAAACATACAGTGTAATAATATTACTGACCGGCGTCTTGACAGGATGGTATTTTTATGATAATATAAAATACAGATTTAGATTATCATAAAAAAGAGGTGCGGATAATGGCATATATTACACGTGAAATTGAAAGAAAATTTGAAAAAATGAATGGCTTTTTCAAGGCAATTCTTGTAACGGGTGCAAGACAAGTCGGAAAAACCACCATGATGAAGCATTTGGCAGAAGGAACAAATCGAACTTATGTTACTCTTGACAATGCAAGAGCAAGAGAATTGGCTAAGAATGATCCGGTATTGTTTTTTCAAACATATAAACCTCCGATTTTGATTGATGAGGTTCAAAAGGCACCGGAATTGTTTGAACAAATCAAGATTATGTGTGACGAAAGTGAAGAGACGGGGCTGTTTTGGCTTACCGGTTCCCAACAATATAAAATGATGAAAAGCATAAGAGAAACTCTTGCCGGCAGACTTTGCATTTTGGAACTGTACAGTCTTTCTCAAAGAGAAAAAAGCAATGTGCTTTTTGACACTGAACTTGATTTTTCGCTTGAAACTCTGCAAAGCCGTCAAAAACAGACACCGAAAAATGATGTTACTGCTGTTTTTGGGCACATATGGGAAGGCGGAATGCCGCAGGTATACGGTGTGGATGATGAAATGCGTTCGGAATATTTTAACTCTTATATTGAAACTTATTTGATGAGAGATATTACCGAAGCAGGCGGAATTTCGGATACGGTGAAATTCAGAAAATTTTTAGAAACCGCTGCGGCACTCGTGTCTGAACAGGTGAATTATGCGAATTTGGCGGAAGCGGCGGAAATATCACAACCAACGGCGAAATCATGGCTGAAAACATTGGAAGGATTGGGTATCGTTTATCTTTTAAAACCCTATTCCAACAATGCGTTTACAAGACTGACAAAAACGCCGAAACTGTATTTTTGCGATACGGGACTTTGTGCTTATCTTTCTATGTGGCTTACTCCGGAAACACTAATGAAAGGGGCTGTAAGCGGTCATTTTTATGAGAATTATGTTGTAATGGAACTTGTAAAAAATTATGCCTACGGAAAAAGCAAAGCTAATATAACCTACTATCGTGATTCAAATGCGAAAGAAATTGATATTATCATTGAAGAAAACAATATGATTCATCCGCTTGAGATAAAGAAATCGGCAAATCCGAATAACAGAGAAATCAAGAAATATGAAGTCATTGATAAAGCAAATTTAAACAGGGGAAACGGCGGTATTATCTGTATGTGCGAAGAACCGATTCCAATAGACAAAAACAACTGTCTGATTCCCAGCAGTTTAATTTAATGTTTAATAGGTATAATGCCGGCAGTTTGAAAGAGCTGCCGGCATATTTGCATAATAAAAATTTTTCTCTTATATCTTTCAAAACAGTTTTACTTTTGGGGAAAATTATGTTATAATTTATTTTGGATATTTCTATTAAAATAGAGGGAGTATAAGCGAATGACCGGAACGCCGTTTCACACATACTATACGGCAAAAGCTCTTGAAAGTTTTGCCGATGACGATAAGTTTATTCCGTCTTATGCTTCTTCAGATATTTTGGTTTATCCGTATCAGCTTGCTGCGGCTACTTTTGCTACACGCTCTCCGTATTTGAAGGGCGTTGTTCTGATGGATGAAAGCGGTCTCGGTAAATCCACCGAGGCGATGCTTGTTGTAACCCAAAAATGGTATGAGGGCAAAAACCGTATTATAATCATTGTTCCGAATGCTGATTTGCTTATGCAATGGGAAAATCTTATAAAGAATAAATACAGCGTTCCTTTTGTTTCACTTTATTCGTCGGCTCAACTGAGTACTGACGGGAATCCTTTTGAGCAGGATGCACTTGTTTTAACTACCTTTGATTTTGCTGTGCAGAATGCAGATTTAGTTTCTAAAATCAAATGGGATGTCTCGGTATTTGAAGAAGCAAGCCTTCTTTCTTCTGTGTATAAGCCTGAAAATAAGCAAGCAAGGGTGCTTAAAGATATTACGGAGGATTCCTTCAGGGTACTGCTTACCGGAACACCGATTGAGAAGAACATTCTTGACCTTTACGGTCTAATGTACTTTATTGACGAAACCATACTTCCGAGTGAGCAGGAATATATGTCCCGATATTTTAGAAAGCCTGAGAACTATCCGGAACTTGCGGCTCTTGTAAGCAAATACTGTTTCAGAACACTCAGAAGTCAAGCAAAGCAATACGCAAAAATCCCCGACCGGCTTGTTATTACTTGCGAATTTGAGTATTCGCCCTTAGAGCAGGAACTGTATAATGCCATACAAAATTATATTGACAAACCGCAAAAAATCGCTTTCCCCGAAATGGAAAAATATGATTTGGCATTAATGCTTTTTGATTTGTACGGTTCTTCATCGGCTGCTGTCAAAAAGTCTTTTGAGAGTATTATCAGTCGTTTAAAGAAGACAGACGGAGCGGAAGATGAAATAAAAGAGTTTGAATATATGCTCCTTTTGGCAAATGGGATAAAGGAAGATACAAAACTCACAATATTAAAGCGTAACCTTGATGAAATATTTAAACTGTTAAAACGGGGCAATGCCAATAAAAAAGCAGTCATATTTACCGAAAACAGAGAAACACAAAACTATCTTTATGAAAAATTAAGCGGAAAATACAAAACCTGTATTTACAATGGCAGTAAGGATTATCGGGTAATAGAGGGTTTTGTAAATGACGGCGAAATCATTATTTCCACCGATCAGGGAGCAAGAGGCCTTTGTCTGGAAATTGCTTCTTTGGTCATAAATTATGATTTGCTTTATAACACCTTAAAAATGGAACAACGGATTAACCGTTGCCATAGATTAAGTCAGCTAAACGATGTAATTGTGCTTAACTTTCTTAATAAAAGCAATATGGCTGATGTGCGAAAATTAGAGCTTGTTAATAAGCGTATGCTTGTTGCTGACGGCGTGTTCGGACTTTCCGATCAGATTTTAGGCGGATTTACCGATAATATTTCCGAAACCATCAAAAATCTCAATTACCGAACGCAGTCGCAAGTTTCCATTGATTATGAAAAAACTCTAAAATCGTTTGAGAACGAAAACAAAAGGGAAGTGGAAACGGCGGAAGAAATGCTGTTTACCACATTTACGCCGGAGCTTGCAAAGAAAATCAAAATCACCCCTGAATATGTTGCCGATAAATCCAAAAAAATCAATGATGATTTATGGGCTATAATAAAAGAGTATTTTGAAGATTATAACGATACTCACGATGATTGCCGGTTTTTAACCGATGACCTTAACCGAACGGTTATTGCAACCGATTATGATGAATTGCCCGATTTGTTTTATTACTATACGGGCGGAAGAAATAAGCGATATAAAGCACTCAAAGAGTTTAAAAAAATCACACTTGTTTCTCCGCTTGCAAAGGGTATTCTCTCAAATACCGAATGTGCCGATTCGGGTACCGTTACGGTGTCAGGCAATATTAAACCTTGCAAAATTGCTTTTTACGGGATAGATATTATTGCGGGGAACACCCATACGGGAAAGACTTATCAACTGCTTTGCGGTATGACAGATGACGGCAGTATTCTTACAAATGATGAATGCTTTGATATTTTGGCAATGCCGGTTATAAGCTTTGAAGAAAACGGCAGACGGTCTGCTGATTGGCTTAAATCCCGAAAACCCGGTAATATGGATAAGTTTATTCCGATAGATGAGCTGATAGAAAATACCGTAAAGGACAGAAGCTCCGCACAGGCGGAGGAAATTGAACACATTAAAAGAAAAGCAACGGTCGATAAATCAAATTTGGAGCATAATCTTTCTGACCTTAAAAATGAAATATCGGCTCTTCAAAAACAACTTGAAAGCATTACAAACGACCGTATGAGCCGGCTTGTTCTTGAACGGAAAATTGGCGATGCAAAAAATAAACTTTTATCGGCTGAGGAAAGCATTTATTTTGAGGCAATGCGAATTGATCTGGCTTGCGAAGAAAGCATAAAGCAGTTTCTTGAAAAAGAAAAAATCAGTGCTAAATTGCTTAAACATTTTGAGATTAGTGTGAAGTGTAATTCATAATTAGAAAGATAAAATGCTTTTCAAATCTCTAAAATAAAACATTTCAAATGTCTAAAACAAAACACTTCAAATTACTAAAAAAATACAAATCGACCGGAGGAAATCCAATGAAATTATCTGATTATATTGCCGAGGTAACAGAATACGATTTTAAAGTATCATTAGAATCAAAAAAACCGAAAAGCTGGCTTAAAAGTGTAAGTGCATTTGCAAATGGAATAGGGGGATATCTGTTTTTCGGCGTGGATAATGACGGAACTGCCAAAGGACTTGATGATGCTCAAAAAACAGCCGAAAAAATAAGCGAATTGATTGTTGGGAGAATTTCTCCGCTACCTGAATTTAAGTTAGATGTATTCAAAGAAGAAACAGCAGATATACTTTGTCTTAAAGTGGAGTCAGGCAGAAATACGCCGTATTATTATAAAGCCGATGGCATTACAACGGCTTATATTCGTGCGGGAAATGAGAGTGTTCCGGCACCTGAACATGTGCTTAATGAACTTATCCTAAAAGGTAAAAACAAAACTTTTGATTCTTCGCTTACGGCATTTAAAAAGTCTGATTACAGCTTTACCCTAATGGAAGCTACTTATTTGCAAAGAACGGGGCTTAAATTTGAAGCAAAAGATTATGTTTCTTTTGGCTTGACCGACAAGAACGGCACTCTTACAATAGCCGGTGCTTTGCTTGCCGATCAATATATAGTTTATAATTCACGGGTTTTCTGCACAAGATGGAACGGGTTGAAAAAAGGTTCTATATTTGATGATGCCATTGATGACAAAGAGTTTGAAGGTAACTTGATTCAACTTCTCAACAACAGCTGTGATTTTATTAAAAATAATTCGAGAGTCAGGTTTAAAAAGGAAGAACGCTTCCGGGTGGATAAGCCTGATTATGCAGACCGTGCCGTAACGGAAATAATGGTGAATGCTTTGATTCACCGTCAATATATTCATCAGGGAACTGAGATTCATATTGATATGTTTGATGATAGGGTTGAAATTACATCTCCGGGCGGAATGTTTGACGGCGGTAACATTCAGAACAAGAATATTGATGAAATTACTTCTGCAAGAAGAAATCCGGTAATTGCGGATTTGTTCCATAGAATGAGATATATGGAGCGTAGAGGATCCGGGCTTCAAAAGATAGTTGCTGAAACAGAAAAATTGCCCGGATATACAGAAAAATTTAAGCCCCTTTTTGTTTCTTCAGATTCAAATTTTAAAGTTGTTTTAAAAAATATAAATTATGACATTTTAAATAATGATGAAGAGTTAAATGTCGGTGTAAATGTCGGTGTAAATGTCGGTGTAAAATTAAATAAAACACAGCAAAAGATTGTTGATATGATAAAAAGCAACAAATATTGCACAATGGAAGAGATGGCTTCTTTTGTCGGGGTGGAAAAAAGAACAATAGAGCGCAGTATTAAAACATTAAAAAATAAAGGTGTAATTGACAGAAGCGGTTCTGATAAAAACGGGCATTGGACTGTGCTGATAGAAGATTTAAAGTGAAGAAATTGATTGTGAATAAAGCTGTTTAAATTTTAACAGATGAATAAAATTTTAACTTGTGCAAAATTTGCACAAGTTGCTGATAACGGCAAAGAATATAACTTTAATTCATAATTAAATCGGAGGAAAAATAAATGGAAAGATTGGACGGTATGTCAATGAATATCGAGCAGACGGAGATAGAGAAATTAAAATCGGTTTTTCCGCAATGCTTTGCAGAGGGGAAATTGGATATTGATAAGCTTTTATCCCTTTGCGGAGAATATATAGACAATGATTTTGAAAAGTATAAGTTTGAGTGGAAAGGCAAAGCTGAATCGCTGAAGCTTGCCCAAAAGCGTTCTACAGGAACGCTTCGTCCCTGCAAAGAGGAAAGTGTAAACTTTGACGATACAAACAATATCTATATTGAGGGCGATAATCTTGAAGTTTTAAAGCTTTTGCAGACCTCTTACTACAATAAAATCAAGATGATTTACATAGATCCTCCTTACAATACCGGCAACGATTTTGTTTATGAGGATGATTTTGCCGACCCGATTGCAAAGTATAAAGAGGTTACCGGACAGGCCACCAAATCTAATGCCGAAACAATGGGCAGATACCACACCAATTGGCTGAATATGATGTATCCCCGTTTAAGACTTGCACATAATTTGCTTACCGATGATGGAGTTATATTTATTTCTATTGATGAAATTGAAATGCCAAATTTGCGAAAAATATGTGATGAGATTTTTGGCGAAGAAAACCATGTTGCAGATTTCGTTTGGCATAATAAGCGTGGTGGCGGTAATGATGCCAAATATGTTGCTGTCGAACATGAATATGTCATTATGTATGCAAAGAGAGTATCAAGTTTAGAGCATTTGTTTGTTCCATTCTCCCCAGAATACATTAAAAGATACAAGGAAGAGGATGAACAAGGAAAGTATTTCTGGGATACTTTCAAAAGAAAGTCTGGCAAACAATATTATCCAATTGTTTGTCCCGATGGAACAGTCCTTGAAAATGACGAGTACGGAAATCCTATAAGTTGGCTTCGATCTGAGCCTCGATATAAAGAAGATTTAAAAAATGGTGAAATAAGAATTATTAAAATTAACGATAAGTGGTCTGTTCAGTTTAAACAACGAATGCCGGAAGGAAAAAAACCTCGTACAATTTTCTTAGAAGAATCAATTTTTGAAAAGCAAGGAACTACCGGAGACGGCAGTGCAGAAACATTAAAACTGTTTTCAAAGAATTTATTCAGCAATCCCAAACCGTTGAATTTGATTAAACATTTAGTTAATTTTGACACTAATAGTGATGATATTGTTCTCGACTTCTTCTCTGGTTCTGCAACAACGGCACATGCTGTTATGCAATTAAATGCAGAGGACGGTGAAAACAGACGGTTTATTTGCGTTCAGTTGCCGGAACAGTGTGACGAAAACAGCGAAGCATATAAAGCCGGTTATAAAAATATTTGTGAAATCGGCAAAGAGCGTATTCGCCGTGCCGGTGCTAAAATCAAGGAACAATTAGGAATGAGGAAGGAGGAATTAGGAATTAAAGAAAATTCCTCATTCCTAACTCCTAATTCCTCATTGAATTTGGACATCGGTTTTAAAGTTTTTAAACTCGATAGTTCAAATTTAAAGACATGGGATAATACTCCGATTGAAGACACACAGCTTGATATGTTCTACGAGCGTATGAATGCAATGATTGATACGGTAAAAGAAGACCGTACCGATATGGATGTTGTTTATGAGGTTATGCTTAAAATGGGCATACCGCTTGATGTTCCCGTTACCTATATTGAAGTTAACGGTAAAGTTGTTTACATTGTCGGAGAATTTTTGTTGATGATATGTTTGACCGATAATGTTACAGCGGAAGATATTGAGGGTATGGCAGCATATGCTCCGGCGAAAATAGTTTGTGCCGAATCCGGTTTTGCAGATGATTCCGCCCTTTCCAACGCACACTACATTTTGAAAGACAGAAGTATTGAATTGAAATTAGTGTAGGAATAAGAAGAATTATAAGAATCGGAGCTTTGAGATGAAACTTAAATTTAAAAATCAACAATTTCAAACAGATGCAGTTGAAGCAGTCGTTGATTTGTTCAAAGGTCAGGAAAAATTGACATCAACCTTTGAAATATCAACCGGCTTAAATCAGATTATGTTTGAAAACGAGTTGGGAATAGGCAATGCCGTAAATATTACCGACACAGAACTGCTTATCAATATGCACGATGTTCAACGCCGTAATAATCTGCCGGAAACAAATGATATTTATGACGATAACGGTGTCATTAACCGGTCTTTTTGTGTTGAAATGGAAACCGGCACCGGTAAGACCTATGTATATACAAAAACAATCTTTGAATTGCATAAAAGATACGGTTTTACAAAGTTTATTATAGTTGTTCCGTCTGTTGCCATTCGTGAAGGTGTTTATAAATCTTTGGAAATTACCAAAGAGCATTTTATGAATGCTTATGACAATGTGCCTTGCCGGTATTTTGTTTATAATTCCGCAAAGCTTTCAGATGTGCGTCAGTTTGCCACAAGCAGCAATATCGAAATTATGATTATCAATATCGATGCTTTTAAAAAAGCGGAAAACATCATCAATCAGGCACAGGATAAACTAAACGGCGAAACGGCAATGCGGTATATTCAGGATACAAACCCATTTGTTATAATTGATGAACCGCAAAGCGTTGATAATACCGATAAATCAAAAGAAGCGATTGCATCTTTACATCCGTCCTGCATTTTGAGATATTCTGCTACTCACCGTGAAAAAATCAATTTGCTGTTTAAACTTACTCCCGTTGATGCTTATCAAATGGGGTTGGTAAAACAGATTTGTGTTTCTTCAAACTCTGTTGCAAACGATTTTAATAAACCTTATATTAAACTTGTTTCCGTATCAAACGATAACGGATTTAAAGCGAAACTTGAAATGGATGTTGCGGCTAAAAGCGGTGTGGTTACAAGAAAAACCGTAACCGTAAAGCCGAATGATGACCTATATTTGCTGTCGGGTGAGCGTGAACTTTATGATGGATATTCGGTTGCCGGAATTGATTGCACTCCCGGATTTGAACAGGTGGAATTTTCAAATACCGAAACAGTTTTACTTGGCAAAGCAATCGGAAGCATTGATGAAAACATCATTAAGGAAGCACAGATAAAAAGAACAATCAAAGCACACCTTGATAAAGAACTTCGATATACCGAAAAGGGTATTAAGGTTTTGTCGCTTTTCTTTATTGATGAAGTTAAAAAATACCGAACAGCTGATGGCGAAAAGGGAATTTATGCCGAGATGTTTGAGCGTTGTTATAACGAACTCTTAAACAGTCCTAAATACGAATCCCTTAAAGAGCAGTTCCCATTTGATGCGGTGGCTGTGCATAACGGGTATTTCTCACAGGATAAAAAAGGTGTTTTCAAAGATACAAAAGGCGATACTACTGCCGATTACGACACATACAATACAATTATGCAAGATAAAGAGTGGCTGTTAAGTTTTGACTGTCCTCTTAGATTTATATTTTCTCATTCTGCCCTTAAAGAAGGATGGGACAACCCGAATGTTTTCCAAATTTGCACACTTATAGACCAAAAATCAACCTTTACCTGCCGTCAAAAAGTCGGAAGAGGTTTGCGTTTGTGCGTTGATCAAACCGGTGAACGCATCGAGGACAAAAATATCAATATACTGCATGTTATGGCAAACGAAAGCTTTTCTGAGTTTGCAGATACACTTCAAAAGGAAATTGAAGAAGAAACCGGTGTTAAGTTCGGAACATTGCAGATTGATATGTTCAGCGGTATGGTTTATAAAGATACCGTTACCGAAGAAAAGACAGTAACCCGTGAAGATGCGGAAAAGATAATTGCAGAACTTAAAAAATCCGGCGTTATTGATGAAAACGGTGTTAAGCAGACAACTGCCCAGATAGAGCCGATTAAAATTGCCGATGATAAGGATAACACTACAAGTTATGTTCTTTCAAAGGATATTGAGGCAGCCGAAAAGATTACTGTTGAAACGGTTGTGTCTGCTCCGATAAAAACTGAAACTGTTGTCGAAAAGACCGTGTCTTACGATGAAGCACAAGAACTGATTACTCACTTTGAAAACAAGGGATATGTTTCTAAATCGGGTAAAATCAAGGATACAATGAAAGAAGCGTTGATGCACGGCACACTTGATTTACCTAAAAAGTTTGAGGCGGCAAGAGAACGCCTTGAAAGTATTGTCAGCAAAGCAGATAACAAGGTGCCTATCAGAGATGCCTCAAGGGATGTTGTCGTTCGTCTTAATAAGCAGGTTATGTTATCTCCGGAGTTTATGGAGTTATGGAGCAAGATTAAGCAGAAAACTGCATACCGTGTTCAGATTGATACCGATAAACTGATTGAAAACTGCGTAAAAGAATTAAAAGAAATGCCGCCCATTCCAAAAGCACGGCTTTTGCAAAAGACGGCGAGCATGGATATCAGGAATGCCGGTGTTACATATACCGAGACAGAACTCAGAACAGAAGAACTTGAAGAAAGTTATTCTTCCTTGCCGTATATTTTGGGAATTATCAGTGAAGAAACTCTTATTAAAAGAGCAACCGTTGCCGAAATTATTAAACAAAGCGGTAGGGCACAGGACTTTCTTAACAACCCGCAAAGCTTTATGGAGCAGTGCCTTGAAATAATCAAGCACAACCGTCATTCTCTCGCTATTGACGGCATTAAGTATGTAAAGCTTGACGGTAAAGAATACTATGCTCAGGAAATTTTTAATTCCGAAGAACTGCTTGCCAATCTTGATAAAAATGCAGTCAAGGTTGAACACAGTGTCTATGACCATATTATCTATGATAGTTCTAATGTAGAAAAGCCGTTTGCACTTTCTCTTGATAATGACCCCGATGTTAAAATGTTCTTTAAAATTCCGGACCGTTTTAAGATTGATACACCAATCGGCTCATACAATCCTGACTGGGCGGTTTTATGGGAGAAGAACGGTGAACAGAAGTTATATTTTATTATTGAAACAAAGGGAACAACTACACTGTTTAATTTAAAAACACCGGAGCAGTTGAAAATCCATTGCGGAATGGAACATTTTAAAGCACTTGATAACGGTCTTGAAATGCGAGTTGCAACGAATTGGGATAAGATAAAAACGGAAAACTAAGTGAAAAAGATGATTATAGGGGAATAAATATGGAGCCATATAATCCACGATTGAAAAAAGCTGTCCTTGAGGTTGTTGATAATCAAATAAATCAAAAAAATCCGCCGATTGCAGCAGAAACTTTTGAACGCCTGATTCGTGCCGGTTACAGCCGTCAGGCAGCAAAAGAAAAAATTGCTGCGGCAGTTCTTGGACAAATATATGATATTTTGCACGATAATAAGCCATTCGATGAAGTTAAGTATGAAGAACACTAAAGAGTATAGAATAAGAAGTGCCATTACAAACCATATTTGAAGTCATAAGAAAGACGGTGAGCATATGATAGATGACGGCAATAGAATATACGCAGCTATTGATCTAAAATCATTTTATGCTTCCGTAGAGTGTGTTGCATTAGGACGGGATCCGCTGACAACGAATCTTGTTGTTGCCGATGAGTCCCGCACGGAAAAAACCATATGCCTTGCGGTTTCTCCCTCTCTGAAATCCTACGGGATATCCGGTAGAGCAAGACTGTTTGAAGCAAATCAGAGAGTTAAAGAAGTTAACGATGCTCGTAAGAGGGCACTGAAAGGCAAACCGTTTTCCGGTAAATCTGATGATTATCTTAAACTGCAAAAGGACCAGACATTAGAACTTGATTTTATCAAGGCACCTCCGAGAATGGCAGAGTATATGCGTGTAAGCGGTCAGATATATTCGATTTATCTTCGCCACATTGCACCCGAAGATATTTTTGCTTATTCGGTTGATGAAGTGTTTATTGATTTAACACATTACCTGCAAATTGCCAATATGACTGCCCGTGAGTTTACGATGATGCTCATTAAGGATGTACTTAATGAGACCGGCATTACCGCAACTGCCGGCATAGGTACGAATATGTTTCTTGCAAAGGTAGCAATGGATGTCGTTGCAAAGCATATCAAGGCCGATAAAGACGGTGTTCGTATTGCAGAGCTTGATGTGATGAGCTTCCGCCGAGAACTGTGGAATCATAAACCAATTACGGATATTTGGCGTATCGGTGCCGGGACAGCAAAGCGTCTTGAAAAACACGGTATGTTTACTCTCGGAGACATTGCCCGAACTTCCACGATTTATGAGGAAACGCTTTATAAAGAATTCGGTGTAAATGCAGAGCTGCTCATCAATCATGCTTGGGGTTGGGAACCTACCACCATAGCCGATGTTAAGGCATATAAACCGGTGAATAACAGTATCAGTTCAGGTCAAGTTTTATCTCAACCGTATGAGTATGATAAAGGCCTTTTGATAGTCCGTGAAATGACAGATCTGCTTGTCCTTGACTTGGTTGAAAAACATCTTGTAACCGACCAAATGGTTTTGACAGTTGGCTATGATATTGAAAATTTAGTTAATATCAAGGATTATGACGGTGCAGTTGAAACAGACCGTTACGGCAGAAAAACACCTAAACAGGCACACGGTTCAATCAATCTCGGTAAATATTCGTCATCAACAAAACTGATTATGGATAAGGTGTCTGAACTTTATGAAAGAATTGTTGATAAAAAACTGACTGTTCGCAGGATGTATGTGGTAGCAAATCATGTGATACCTGAATCGCAGGTTTCATCAGAGACGCACGATATTCAGTTAACTCTCTTTGATGATGTTGAAGAGATTGAAAGAAAACAGCAACAGGAAAAAGCAGATGCTGAAAAAGAACGAAAAATTCAGGAAGCATCCATTAAAATTAAAAAGAGATTTGGAAAAAATGCAATCCTTAAAGGGTTAAACCTTCAGGAAGGTGCCACAACTATTGAACGAAACAAGCAGGTTGGCGGTCATAAAGCAGGGGATTGATTCAGACAAATCAGAATTTG
>DCIE01000064.1 GCA_002315765.1 Ruminococcaceae bacterium UBA1734 | reverse complement strand
GCTATCCTTTGTCAACACTTTTTTTCACAAATTTTACATTTTTTTCTCTTTTATGCAAAATGCTGTAAAAATATTGTGTTTTTTGGATTGTTGAAGTGCTATTTCACTTTATTTGAGGCGCTTTACCCTTACATTTCGGATAATCCTTCACTTATTCCCAGAAGAACAATTCCAAAAATAACCAAGCTTACAAAAATATATTGAGAAGCTTTCAGCTTTTCTTTTAAGAAAATTCTTGAAAGCAGGACACTTACAATACAATAAGATGCAATCATCGGTGCTGCCAAAACAGGTTTTGCCGCCATTGCGTAGACATAAAACACCTGTCCGAACTCCTCGCATAGAGCCGCTATTCCCTTTGTTGACATTTCCTTCTTTATAAACGGGTTGTAAACCGTTTTTGCTTTAAGGCACATATATAGATATGCAACTATTGCGGCAACAAAGAAAGTCAGCCCGTAAATAATCAGCACATCTATTTCACCGATGCCGAGACCGTTCTTTCCATCAAGAATAATTCCGTCGGCGGAAGTTCCTACGGTATCAAAAAGGCAATAAAGAAGCGGAAACAAAAGTGCTAATGCACCTATCCTATGTTTCTTATCTATCCTATTGTCCTTTGACAGCTTGTTTTCCGCTATTGCCAACAGTATTACTCCGGCAACGATTATCAGTGTACCCACTATATCCAAGGTTGATAATTCATCGGAAATGCTCTTAATATTTCCTTTAATAAGTGAATATCCGAGAATGGCAACTGCCGACAATGCCCCTGAAGCATTTTGCACGGGAGACACTATTGATACTTCCAAATACCTAAGCCCGGCATAGCCGATAACCATTGACAGTATATATCCCAGTGATGCCGGTGAATATTTAACCGCATTAGATATTAATCTTTCCGCAGATATGGGCTCTTCTGAAAACAACATTAACACAAAGGAAGACACACCCATTACAAGGCCTACCCACACCGCTATTTTAAGATGCGAATATCTATCCTCCTCATCTGTACCCTTTTTATAAAACAAATCCGCTAAGCCCCAGCCAAAAGTGGCAATAAGGGCAAATAAAAACCAAGACAAGTAAATTTCTCCTTAATCGGTGAGTTTTTTTGCAAACTCGGAAAGTTCCTCGTCGGAAAAGAATTCCAAAGTAATAGTTCCGCCTTTGTTTCCCAAAGTCTTTACAGACACCTTTCTTCCGAGAGATTCCTTTAATGCCAACTCAACCTCTTTGTAGTATGTATTTTGTGTTTTTGCAGTTGCTTTTTTAGCAACATTTTTTTGCTTTGCAAATTTTTCAAGTTCTCTTACCGATGCACCGTCAAGCGCCATATTAAATGCCTCTAAACGCTTTTGCTTGTCGTCAATAGACAACAATGCTCTTGCGTGTCCTGCCGTTATAAGGCCTTTTCTAAGAGCATCAAGCTCGTTTTTGTTAAGCCCCAACAATCTCAAAGAGTTTGTTACGGCGGTTCTCGACTTGCCTACGCTTTGCGCAACTTCTTCTTGGGTCAATCCATAGGTGTCAATCAGGGATTTGTAGCCCAGTGCTTCTTCCACCGAGTTTAGGTCTTCTCTTTGAAGATTTTCGATAAGTGCTAATTCCATAATTGACTTTTCATCAATATCCTTTATGATAACCGGAACCGACTCAAGACCGGCTTTTCGACAGGCTCTCCATCTTCTTTCTCCGGCAATTATACTATATGTTCCGTTTGCTTTTGGACAAACCACAATCGGTTGTATTAATCCGTGTTTTGCAATACTGTCAGCCAATTCCTCAATAGCAGTTTCGTCAAAATCCTTACGAGGCTGACCCTTATTTGGCTCAATATCCGTAAGCCGAACCTTTACGGCACTTTCCCCTTCTGTTGAATTGTCGTTAAACAATGATTCAAGGCCTCTTCCGAGACCGCCCTTTTTTGCAGCCATCTTATTATCTCCTATTCTTCTTTATAAATTCTTTTGCGAGGTCGTTATAGGCATCGGCACCCTTGGAACGCTTGTCGTAATACTGAATAGGTTGTCCGAAGCTCGGTGCCTCAGAAAGCCTGACAGCACGAGGTATTGCGGTTTTATAAAGCTTGTTTGCAAAATACTTTTTAATTTCACTTACAACCTGACTTGTGAGATTCAGTCTTGCATCATACATAGTAAGTACGATTCCCTCGATTTCTATTTCGGGATTGTAAAGTCTTTTTACCTGCCTTACAGATGCCATAAGTTGCGAAAGTCCCTCAAGAGCAAAGTATTCGCATTGAATAGGAACAAGAACGGTATCACAGGCGTTAAGAGCATTAATCGTTATCAGTCCCAAAGAGGGCGGACAATCAATAAATATGTAGTCGTAATTTTCCCTTACAGGGGAAAGAGCCATCTTAAGTTGAGATTCTCGGCGTTCCTTTTCTATTAAATCCACTTCGGCGGCGGCAAGATTAATAGAAGCAGGGACTATATCAACATTTTTGAACTCGGTTTTTTTAATTACCGTTTGGACCTTTTCGGTTCCAATCAATAATTCGTAACTCGAAACTACAACATCTTTCTTGTTTATTCCGTATCCGCTTGTTGTGTTTCCCTGAGGGTCCGCATCAACAAGCAAAACCTTTTTGCCCTGAAGTCCCACTCCCGAGGCAAGATTTACTGCGGTGGTGGTTTTACCGACTCCGCCTTTTTGATTAACTATGGCAATGATTTTTCCCAAAACAGCCACTCCGTTCCTGTCATATATGTAATAATAATATTATTATATATATAATATGTATTATATTCTTAAATGTTTCGCTAATGTTTCACGTGAAACATTAACTTTAATTTGTTAGTCTATTATAACAAACTTTGTCATAAAAGTAAACATAAAAAAGGTCGGACCCGCCGACCTTTTATTTATCGTCTGATTTAAACAACAGCGAACATACAAAACCCAAGGTTACCGCAACGGTTATTCCCGCCGCAGTTGCAGTAAGTCCGCCGGTTATTATTCCGAGCAACCCTTGTTCCTTTACCGCCTCTTGTACACCCTTTGCCAAAGAATAACCAAAACCCGTCAGCGGTACGGTTGCACCGGCACCGGCAAGGTCAACAAGCATCGGATACACACCTATTGCAGTTAAAAACACACCGGCAACCACATAAGAAACAAGTATTCTCGCCGGTGTCAGTTTTGTGTAATCTATAAGAATTTGCCCTATTAGACATAGAATTCCTCCAACTACAAATGCCCAAACACAGTTTTCAAATATCTCCATAATGCTCCTCCTTAATGTTTCACGTGAAACATTAAGGATAGTTTTTGCAAAATTATGGGTTTTATGTATCGGATTTGATTTTTTCTATGTATGCTTTAAAGGCTTGTTCGCTTTTATTATTTCCGAAATTGTAGTATTTTTTGTCTTTTAGTATATCCGGTAGGTATTGTTGTTTTACATAATTGTTTTTGTAATTATGCGGATATTTGTAATTTTGACCGTTATTATCCGATTCGGCACCGTCAAAATGCTTATTTTGAAGTTGCCTTGGTACCGAACCTATATTTCCGGCTAAAACATCCGCCATCGCGGCATCAATAGCCATTTCTCCCGAATTTGATTTCGGTGCATTTGCCACTAATATTACGGCATCAGCCAACGGTATTCGGGCTTCGGGAAGTCCAACGGCATTGGCGATATCCACGGCGGATTTAACAATAGGAATAATTTGCGGATATGCAAGTCCCACATCTTCACAGGCGCACACCATAAGTCGCCTACAAGCACTCGGCAGGTCTCCTGCGGCAAGAAGTCTTGCTAAATAGTGTAATGCGGCATCGGCGTCGGAGCCTCGCATTGATTTTTGATATGCCGATACTATATCGTAATGTTCGTCTCCTTCTCGGTCATATCTAATGGAGTTTCCCGAAAGAATTTGCTCTAA
Organism: Ruminococcaceae bacterium UBA1734; assembly: GCA_002315765.1. GTDB lineage: Bacteria > Bacillota > Clostridia > Oscillospirales > Acutalibacteraceae > UBA737. Next base: position 19,623 of record DCIE01000064.1, on the reverse strand, counting down.
TATGTCATCCGAAAGATTTTCCTCGTTGTTGGATTTTGCAAGCATTAAACCCAACTCTAACATATTTAAAGCCCGTCTTACATCTCCCGAAGATGCCCTTGCGATTTTTTTTGCGGTTTCTTCGGGTATCTGAATATCCGTATTTTCTTCCCTGTTTACAAGTTTTGCGGCACGAATTATCACCGGCACAATATCATCGGGCGTTAATGCCTTAAATTCAAAAACACTTGAACGGCTTAAAATAGCATTATAAATATAGAAAAACGGGTTTTCGGTGGTAGATGCAATCAAGGTAATATCTCCGTTTTCTATGTAAGATAATAGAATTTGTTGTTGCTTTTTGTTAAAATACTGTATTTCGTCAAGATATAAAAGTATTCCGTTTGAGGCATCTATGGTGCCGATTTCTCCTACGATTTCCTTTATATCGCCGGTTGAAGCAGTAGTAGCATTAAGATAACACAGTTTTTTTCCTGCCTTTTCGGCAATTATTTTAGCAACAGTAGTTTTTCCCACGCCCGAAGGTCCGTAAAAAATAAGATTGGGAATTTCTCCCGAATCAATAATTCTTCGTAGGATTTTTCCCTCTCCTAAAAGGTCTCGCTGTCCCGAAACCTGGGAAATATCGGTGGGTCTGACTCTATCGGCAAGAGGTGTTTTCATAGGATTTCCTCATTTCTTTAGTATGTAAAAGATTAAATCAGCATAAAATTAATTGGTGATAGCAGTGAAAAAAACAATTTTTATAAAAAACGCAATGATTTTAACCGTTTCGGGTTTGATTTTGCGACTTATCGGCATTGTATTTAAGGTTTGGTTGGCAAAACTAATCGGCAGCGAAGGTATAGGACTATACGGACTTGTTTTTTCGGTGTTTGTTCTTGCCTCTACCTTTGCTACAAGCGGTATTTCCACCGCCGTTACAAGACTTTGTGCTGATGCATTGGCAAATAACAATCAAAAGGGAATAAAGAATATTTTGAAAAAAAGTATTTTTGTTACCCTTATTATTGCCTTTATTTCTATGGCAATTCTTATTTTCGGTGCGGATTTTATTGCAAGAAGACTGCTTTTTGAAGAAAGATGCAAAATCGCCATACAAATTCTTTCTCTTTCCCTGCCTTTTATGGGCATTTGCTCGTGTCTTAGAGGATACTTTATAGCACGAAGAAAGGCTACTGCACCGGCTCTTTCGCAAATTTTCGAGCAAATAATAAGGATTGCGGTAGTATTTTTCGGTGTCAAGCTAACACTTAACAAAGGTCTTGCCGTTTCCTGCGGTGCTGTGCTTTTAGGAGATGTAATTGCCGAAATATTTTCCTGTCTTTACTTATATTCGGTTTATAAACACGATATAAAAAGGGTGAAAAATACAAAGTCTGGCGATTTGATAACAGGAAAAATCTATGAAAAAATTAAAGAAATCGCATTTCCCATAACCCTTGGAAGATATTTAAACTCATTTCTCCGAACAACCGAAAACATTTTAGTGCCGAAACAACTAAAGTTATATAAGCTTTCGGGAATTAATCCGCTTTCACAATTCGGAATGATAAAAGGTATGGCGCTACCCTTGGTTTTCTTTCCATCAACTATGCTAAATTCGGTTTCAACACTTCTAATTCCCGAATTGTCTGAGGCATTATCAAAGAATTATAAATCAGTTGTCAAAAAAATTACCGAAAAAATACTATTCTTAACCTCTTTAGGCTCTGTTTATTTTGCCTCGGTGTTTTTTGTTTGCGGCAGGCAAATCGGACTTTTACTATACGGCGACCAAGGTGTTGGCGTTTTAATTAAAATGTTGGCACCCATAGTACCGCTTATGTACCTTGACAGCATTTGCGACGGAATGTTAAAAGGGCTTAATCAACAAAAATTTACATTTAAAGTTAGTATTTCCGACTCAAGCATCAGAATAATCCTTGTAATTCTTGTTTTGCCTTATCTCGGAATAAAAGGATTTGTGTATATTATGTATTTTTCCAACTGCTTCTCAGCCTTTCTAAATGTTCTTAGGGTAGTAAGTATAGGTGGAACTGATTTTAAATGGCTGAGAACGAGCCTTTTTTCGGCTGTTTTTGCACTGTTTTCTTTGACATTTTTTGACAATATAATAACGCATTTTTTGGATTTTTCCATTTTGGGCTATATTTTAACCGTTATTCCGCTGTCTTTTGCACTTTTTATGATTTTAGAGGTTGTTATTTTGAAAATAAACATAAAAGAATTACTTTAATTTTGCATTTCTCAAAATAACCTTTTCTCCTCGCCAAGCAAAAGCACGGTGTGTTATATCCTCGCCTATTACATATTCATCACGATAGTTTTCTTTAAATTCGGGAATATAAGTAAAATCCTTATTAATATTAAGGGGACATACATCACTGCAAATATCGCAACCCCAAACGGTATTAAATTTTATTATGGCATTTTCTTCTAAAGGTGAAAGCTCTTTCTTTTTTTGCGTTACCGCCGAAAGACAATCTATACCGATATTTTTAGGACAATGGGTTTTACATTTTCCGCAATGCAAACATTCGCCGCTTTGCTCGTTGCATTCAATTTCCAAATCGGATACAATTTCACCGATAAAAACAAAACTGCCGTATTTCTCGGTAATCAAAAGCCCGTTATCCCCTTTAACACCAAGTCCCGAAAGAACCCCTGCCCTAACTTCGGGAATAGGAGAATTATCCGCAAACCAAACAAATTCGTTATTAGGAAACTCACGCTTTAAATTTTCCACGGCACTTTCAAGATATTTTGCCAAAACCTCGTGGTAATCGGGAACGGCACTGTAACGGGAAATGTTTTTAGGCTTTTGCTCTCTTACTTTATAGGGAAAAATGCAGGGTATAACGGTTTTCGCATTTTCGGGTAATCGTTTTTTAGCTCTACAATCAATTAAATAGGGAAAAAGCGGTAAAAGGTTGCAAAAAGAAGCATCCATAATACCGCTGTTTTTTAATATATCAAGAATTTTTTCCTTTTGGTTCATCATTATTTCTCACCGCTTTAAAAAAATTCTCTAAAAGTTCTTTACATTCATCTTCATAAATACCGCCGAAAATTTCCGGTTTTTTGCTGCCAAAAAGAATATTGGGATTAATCAGGCTGTCGGCGCAACCCTTTTCCAAATCAAAAGCACCGAAAACAAGGGTATCAATTCTTGCATTAATGATAGCGCCCATACACATTATACAAGGCTCTAAAGTAACATACATTGTACAGCCTTCGAGGCGCCAATCATTTAGATTTTTACAAGCATCGTTTATTGCCTCAATCTCACCGTGGGACAGGGCATTTTGCTTTTCTTCCCGCCTGTTTCTGCCCTTTCCCACAATAATTCCGTCCTTCACAATGACAGCACCAACGGGAATTTCGCCTTTTTCATAAGCAATTTTTGCAAGTCTTAAGGCCTCGCCCATAAATTTACTGTTCATTTTTTTGCGGTATATCCCTTACAAACTTGTCCTTTAAAGAATAAACAAAAACAGGTAAAGTAAAGGGTAGGACAATAGAAATAATAATATAAACAGTTGCTTTTCTTGTAAAAACAGAGAAAATCTTCCAAAAATTAATATATACTAATATTTTATAAATAACCGACAAAAGCCCCGAAAAAGCAATTATGACAAGGGGAAGAATAAGGGGTTTAATAACACTTGTAGGTACGGCTTTATCGGAAAGTGTAAACTCATCTGCTTTAAAAGCAACTCCCACAAAAGATGTAACAAAATAAATAATTCCCAATAATAAAACAGTCTTACAAAGAATATCAAATATTAATAAAATAAACCCGCTTTTGTTTTTGCCTTGATTTTTTGATGCGATTTTTCCAATATAAATATCACTGAAAAAGGGAAAAAAAGCATACCATTTTTTCCTTACATCGAGAGATTTGCCCATTTCGTAAAGTCCGACTTTTTTTAAAACCGAAAGACAAAATGAAACAAGAAAAACCGTAACAAAAAGAATAAAGTATAATAAAACCAATGCTTTAATTTTTGTTTGGTCTATACCCAAAGAAGACAGTGAATACATAAAATCACCCTTTAAAAGAAATACTTAATGGATTTTCCTATATAAATGATAGCAAAAATGATAAACGGAACAGACGCAAAATACCATTTATATTTACTTTTTGCCTCAATTTTGCACTCTCTGTTACTAAGATGAAAAGCATCAAAATCCTTGTTTGATGATATTTTAATTATGGAAATAATACCGAGAACAAAGAAAATGCAAATCATAAAATAATAAAGATAAGAAATCGCTTCGGAGGAAATATAATTTTTTAAATAATCGTTAATAACCGAAATAAAATTGTTTGCAAAGTGAATAAAAATACATATCCATAAAGAATCGGTTTTAACCCTGATATATCCCAAAATCAAACCAACTAAAAAAGCAAATGGCATCTGGTCAAAATTACCGTGCAATATTCCGAAAATAATAGAAGATGTCATTATGGCAAAACCTTCGCCAAAGGGCAACAAACTGCCCAAAATAACACCTCGCATTGAAAATTCCTCAACCAATGCGGGAACAACCGCTGTGGCAATGGCTGTTAAAATCATACCCAATAAACCATAGGGGCTATCTCCGAAATCCACATTGTAATCTATGCCGAAGCTCTCAAAAATTGAGCCGGAAAAGGAGACCATAACACTTGAAAAGAAACAAAATGATAAACCGAGCATAAACATAGGAAGTTTCAATTTTGTTTTAGGCTTTCCGAAAGGTACGGTTTCAGATACAGTTTTCCTTGCTATTTTGAGAATAATAATAAAGGGCACCGTAAACATAACAGAGGAAAGGAAAATTTGGAAAACTTGTGTTGCTCCGGGGTCTACGGCAAAATTATAGGCATCCATTTTTGAAAATCCTAATTTTCCGGCAATAAAATAGTAAATTGACGACCAAAAGTAAGAAATTCCAAATACAATTAACAAGGGAATACAGGTAAGTGATGCAATCGCTTTTACTGATTTTTTCTCGGTTTGCTGTTTGTTATAAATTTCAAACTGCTTTTTAAAATAATCATTATCGCCGAATGTTACACCGGGTTCTCCGGAAGAAGGCGATTTAGCAGTATTCTCTTGTGTTTCAAAATTATCCGTATTATCCATTAAATCGCCTCCTAAAATTTATTATTCTTCAGTAGTTTGTGTGCTTTCGGTTGTGTCTTCTGCTTCAACTACTCCGGCATCGGCATCGGCTTCTTCGGGAGTATCGTTGACTTCTGCCGCATCGTGTTCAGCTTTTCCAACCGACAAAATCTTTTCGCCTTCGGCAACTCGCATTACTCTAACACCCTTTGCAGGACGGGCAAATTCCGAAATATCTCCTGCGAAAATTCTGATAACTATACCGTTTGAAGCAATCATAATAATATCTTCATTATCGGTAACCGGTAAAACAGCGGCAACAAAACCGTATTTATTAACCTTATAGTTTGTAAGTCCTTTACCGCCTCTTGACTGTAAACGATAGCAGGAAATAGGCGAAATTCTACCGTATCCTGTTTCGGTAACGGTCAAAATCTTGGTATCGGCATTACAAATGGCCATATCCACAACACAGTCGCCTTCCTTGGTGGTAATAGCCTTAACACCCCTTGCGGTTCTTCCCATAGAACGAGCCTGAGTTTCATTAAACTGAATTGCAAGTCCGTTTCTTGTAGCAACAAGTAAATTATCATCGCCACAGGTCATACGAACACCGCAAAGTTCATCATCTTCATCAATGTTAATGGCAATAATACCGCTTTTTCTTGTATTTTTGAAATCGGAAAGACGGGTACGCTTGATAATACCCTTTTTGGTTATCATACAAATATATCTTTCCTCTTCGTCGGTAGAGGTTACAGGAATAATAACGGTAATTTTTTCTTCCGGCATAAGGGGAACAACATTTATAATGTTCATACCCTTGCTTGTTCTTGAACCTTCTGGAATTTCATACGCCTTAACACGATATACTCTGCCAAGATTGGAAAACAGCATAATTCTATCGTGGGAAGAACAAACAAACATATTTTCAACAACATCGTCTTCACGGGTTGTCATACCGGTTATACCACGACCGCCTCTGTTTTGAACACTATAAGTATCCGAAGGCAATCTCTTAATATAACCGTTAACCGTCTTGGTAATGACACATTCTTCTTCGGGAATAAGGTCTTCAATATCAACCTCACCCAAAACATCACTGATTTCGGTTCTTCTGTCATCGGAATACTTATCTCGGAGATTTAAAGCCTCGGTCTTAACAATGTCAAGAATTCTTTGCTCACTTGCAAGAATTTCATCACATTCCTTAATGAAATCAAGTTTTTCCTGTAATTCATCAAGGATTTTTTGCTTTTCCATACCGGCAAGTTTACCAAGTTGCATTTGAACGATAGCAGTAGTTTGAATATCGTCAAGACCGAATCTATCGGTCAAAGCCTGTTTACTTTCGGGAATGGTTTTGCTGTTTCTGATAATAGAAATAACCTCATCAATATAGTCAAGGGCAATTTTAAGTCCCTCTAAAATATGGGCTCTTTCAGCGGCTTTTCTACGGTCAAAAGCAGTTCTTCTTCTGATAATATCACATTGGAAATCAATACAATTTGTAAGCATTTCCTTAAGTGTTAAAATTTGCGGTTTGCCGTTTACAATGGCAAGTAAAATAACACCTATTGTAGTTTGAAGAGAAGTATTTTTATAAATTTTGTTAAGAACAACCTGGGGATTTGCATCTCTTTTCAGGTCAACAATAATTCTAATTCCGCCGTCTCTCTTTGAGGAATAGTCTACAACATCATCAATGCCTTCGATTTTTTTATCTGCGGCAAGGTCATATATAGCCTTAACAAGGTCTTGTTTTTTAACCTTATAAGGAATTTCGGAAATAACAATTCTAAAATGTCCGTTCTTTGTTTCTTCAATTTCGGCTTTACCGCGAATAACGATTTTTCCTCTGCCGGTAGCATAAGCGGCACGAATACCGCTTCTACCCATAATGATACCGCCGGTTGGGAAATCAGGACCTTTAATGTACTGACAAATATCCTGAAGTTCCGCATCGGGATTATCAATAAGACAGCACATACCGTCTATAACTTCGCCTAAATTATGTGGTGGTATTTCGGTTGCCATACCAACGGCAATACCGGAAGAACCGTTAACCAAAAGCTGCGGAAAACGAACCGGCAAAACCTCGGGTTCTTCTAATCGGTTATCATAGTTCGGTAAGAAATTAACAGTTTCCTTATCAATATCGTCAAGCATACTAAGGGACAATCTGTTCATTCTTGACTCGGTATAACGATATGCAGCGGCAGGATAACCGTCAATATTACCGAAGTTTCCGTGTCCGTCAATTAAAGGATATCTAAGAGAAAAATCCTGAGCCATACGAACCATTGCATCATAAACCGAAGCGTCGCCGTGCGGATGGTATCTACCCAAAACCGAACCTACCGTATCAGCGCACTTTCTATATGCCTTATCGGGAGTAAGTCCGTTTTCATACATTGTATAAAGTATTCTTCTGTGTACAGGTTTAAGTCCGTCTCTTACATCGGGAATAGCACGGCCGACTAAAACCGACATTGAGTATTGAAGCATACTTGATTTTACTTCATCAACAATTTCAACCGGTTTAATGTTTGTTGTGGCATCATCCGGCCAATAAATATTTTCTTGTTTCGGCATTGTTTATTCCCTCCTTAAATATCAAGGTCAGTAGCGTAAACTGCGTTATCTTCGATAAATTTACGCCTTGGTTCAACTTCTTCACCCATTAAAATGGTAAAGGTTTCATCGGCAAGTGCGGCATCAGCCATATTAACCTGAAGCATTGTTCTGTGTTCAGGGTCAAGAGTGGTTTCCCAAAGTTGTTCGGGATTCATTTCACCAAGACCTTTATAACGCTGAACATCTACATTACCGCCCAGCTCTTCAATATAAGCGTCTCTTTCCTCATCGGTAAAGGCATCATAATATTTTTTACCCTTTGCAACTCTAAATAGTGGCGGTTGTGCCAAATAAATATGTCCTGTTTCAATAAGTTGAGGCATATATCTGAAGAAAAATGTCAGTAAAAGTGTTCTGATATGGGAACCGTCAACATCGGCATCCGCCATAATAACAATTTTATCATAACGAAGCTTTGTTATATCAAAATGTTCGCCTATTCCCGTACCGAGAGCAATAACAACAGGGGTAAGCTTATCGTTTCCGTAAACCTTATCTTCTCTTGCTTTTTCAACATTAAGCATTTTACCCCAAAGAGGAAGTATTGCCTGATAGGTTGAATTTCTTCCTTCAACAGCACTGCCTCCGGCACTGTCTCCCTCCACGATAAATATTTCGGTTTTGGTTGCATCATTTGAAATACAGTCTTTCAATTTTTCCGGCATTCTTGTTTTTCCGCCGATTCCCGACTTATTTCTCGATGCATCTCTTGCTTTTTGTGCGGCTTCTCGTGCATTAGAAGCGGCAATAGCCTTATCAATAACTATCTTTGACTCATTTGGATTTTCTTCAAAAAATCTGTAAAGTTGGTCATTAACAATATCTCTTACAAGTTGTCCTACCGAGGTATTACCGAGCTTTGCTTTGGTTTGGCTTTCAAACTGTGCATCAGGTAATTTAACCGAAACAACGGCAATAAGTCCTTCAAGAACATCATCACCCTTCAAATTATCGGCGGAATCCTTAATCTTATTAAAATCGTGGGCATATTTGTTTAAAACTCTTGTAACCGTTTGTCTGAATGCCTGTTCGTGAGTACCGCCGTCTATTGTATGTAATGTATTTGCAAAAGACATAATCTTATTGTCATACGCAGTGGACCAAATAAGGGCTATTTCGGCAGTTTCATCATTCTTTGTACCTGAAAGATAAATAATTTTTTCATTAAGCGGGTCTTTCTTAACCTTGGTTAAAAGATATTCAACATAGGATTTAATACCGCCTTCAAAGCAAAGGTCATCTTCCTTTTGGAAGGTATCGGAGTTTTCTCTTAAATCCTTTAAAACAATTCTGACACCTGCATTCAAAAATGCCTGTTCTCTAAGTCTTAAAAGCAAAGTATCATAATCAAAAACCGTAGTATCGGTAAAAATAGACGGGTCAGGCTTAAAGGTAACGGTTGTTCCTGTTTCGGTGGTATCACCTATTATTTTAAGTTCTTCCTTTATATTTCCGGTTTCATATCTTTGTTTATAAATATGTTCACCGTCTTTTACCTCAACTTCAAGCCAAGATGACAAGGCATTAACAACCGAAGCACCAACACCGTGCAAACCTCCTGAAACCTTGTATCCGTTTCCGCCGAATTTACCACCTGCATGAAGAATAGTAAATACAACACTAACGGTAGGAATACCCTTTTGAGGATGAATACCAACCGGAATACCACGGCCGTTATCAGTAACTCTTATTATATCTCCGTCAAGAATTTCAACAAGAATTTTATCACAAAATCCTGCCAAGGCTTCATCTATTGAGTTATCAACAATTTCATAAACAAGATGGTGAAGACCTCTCTCGCCTGTTGAACCGATATACATTCCGGGACGCTTTCTTACGGCTTCTAATCCCTCAAGTACCTGTATTGAGCTTTCGTCATAGGAACCTTCAACTTGGTTTTTAATTTCTTCGCTCATTTTTTTCTCCTCATTATTTCTTATAGTTTTTAATGCCGGTATTAATAAGTCCAACCTCATCAAAATCTCTTGGATTTGTTCTTATAATATAGTCAATATAGGACATAAATATCTTTGCGGTAATAGAATATCCCATAGGATTCATATGTCCGTTAAGGAAAAATTGGTCATAAAACTTACCGCCGTAATCAAGACCGTATTCCATAATATCCAAAACATAGCAATTATCAAAATATTCGCAAAGCTTATACAAATATTCCCTGTGTTTTGCTCTTAGTTCAACCTTTTCTTTAGGAAGACCGAAAGTTTTAGGAAATGTTACAAAGAAAAATTTAGCATCAGGTGCTATCTCTTTATATTTTCTTATTATCTCGGCATAACAACCCATAAATGTATTAAGATTTCTGTTTTCAATATCATCAAAAGTACCGAAATCCCAATTTGAATCAAGAGTCCTTGAAACATCATTTACGCCAAGAGCCATAATATAAGCCTGACATTTATAGTCGGGATTATAAAAATCTCTTTCATTAGCAAAAGATTCAATATATTCCTTTGCCGTCATTCCGCCTTTTGAAAAGTTATAAACCTTTGAACCGCAGGTACGGGCAATAAACTGTCCCCAAGAATATTCATAAAGGTCGTTATATTTATGATTTTCCGATTCATCAATAGTTTCAAATTCTCCTGAAGCCAAACTGTCTCCGATACATCCTATTGTACGAAAAATATTTGTGAAACCACCGTCTGTTACTACCCTTTCAAGGGGTTTTTCGCCTTCATTCATTATGTAATCTTCAAGAATCATAGAATTAAATCTCCTTTTTCTTTTTCTATTCTTTTTTGTAATGTTGCCGAAGATAATTGTGATAAAAAAACAAGATTTTTATTATTTTTTTTTGAGCAAACAATAAAAGACCTTGGAATATCAGTGGAAATATTTATTAAATTTCCGTCTTTTTCTGCTTTATTGAGATAATTACGGGTTTTAACCGAAATACTGGAATTATCAATATCAAAAACAGCAATAATGTCTTTATCATTAATTATGTAGTTATTACCTATATGTACAAACATTATTCCTTTATCCCACCGTTTTCAATATTTAAAATTTTTCCCGAAATTAAACCATCGGTATTTGCAGGGTCGCAACAACTCAAAAATACCTGCCAATCCTTAATATGATTTAAAATATAATTTTGCCTTTTCGGGTCAAGCTCACTCATAACATCATCAAGCAAACAAATGGGATATTCTCCTGTTATTTCTTTTAAAACCTCGGCAAAAGCAAGTTTTAAACTAAGAGCAATACTTCTTTGCTGTCCTTGAGAACCGAAATTTCTTCCGCTTATTCCGTTTATCTTAAAATCAATATCATCACGGTGGGGCCCCACAGAAGTTACTCCGGAAATCATATCAAGCTTTCTTGAAATTTTAAGATTTTCAAGAAGATTTTCGCAATTTTTGTTTGAAATATAAGAAATTTCAATATTCTCTTTTCCGCAGGAAAGACCGTTATAAATTTCAGGTACATATTTTTCTAAAATTTTAATATATTTTTTCCGGTAGTTTATTATTTTTTCACCGTTTTGGGCTATTTCCTTTTCAAAAACATCAAGCATAACCGATAAGGTATTATCATACTTATATTCTTTAATAATCTTGTTTCTTTGAATAACCGCCCTTGTATAAGAACTTAATATTTCTATATATTGCGGATAAAGTTGCCCAATTGAAAGGTCTAAAAATTTTCGCCTTACACCGGGAGAATCTTTTACAACGGATAAATCAGAAGGAGAAAACAGCACCGAACAAAAAGTTCCTGCAAGTAAAGCGGGAGAAGATAATTTTTTATCATTCAAAAAACAGGTTTTTTTATTATCTTCTATTTCTATTTTTATCTTGTTTTCGCAACCCTTAAAGAAAAACGAACAATCAAAAACAGCCTTTTTTTCGCCGAATTTTACAAAAATCGTATCCTTGTTATTTCTAAAACTTTTAGCGCCGGTAAAAAGCCAAATTGCTTCAATTATATTTGTTTTTCCTTGGGCGTTTTCTCCGCAAATAACATTCATATTTTCATTAGGAAAAAAATGTATTTCGGAAATGTTACGGAAATTTTTTATATTAATTTCTTTAATCTGCATTTTTTATAATAAAGCCGGAATTATTAAACAAGACCTTATCACCGTTTCTCAGTTTTTTTCCTCTTTGGGTACAAATCTCATTATTAACCGTTACTTCACCGTCTTGAATTACTATTTTTGCATGACCGCCGGTATTTACAAGATTAGCAAGTTTTAAAGCCGAATCAAGTTTAATAAAATCCTCTTTTATTTTAATTTCTTTGTAATCCATTATTTTAACCTCATAGGCATAATAAGATATAAGAAATCCTTATTTTTTTCATCTGCCGAAACAATAATAATTCCGGAATTTTCACCGTTTAGTTTAAATAGGATATTTCCGTCATCACAGGCCTTTAATGCTTCGCTTAAGTATCTTGAGTTAAGACCTATTTCAACCTCATCACCCTCAAGATTTATTTTAACATTTTCCTTTGCTCTGCCAAGAGTAGTAACACAATTAAGAATAAGATTTTCTTCTGTTAATGTACATCTTATAGGAGTTGAAAAAATATCGTTAATAAGTAAAGAAACACGGTCAACCGACTCAATAATATCGTGGCAATTAACCTTTACTATTTGCTTTGATTCCTCGGGGATAATTTTTTCATAGTTTACAAATTCACCCTCTAATAAACGGGAAATAAAAATATATCCGCCGATATTAAATGAAATAAGCCTTTTTCCTATAATAATATCAATGCTTTCGGTATTTTCATCAACAAGTTTAACAACCTCATTAATCGCTTTTCCCGAAACGGTAAATTCAATATCCTCTATGTTGTTTATTTTTTGTCTTCTTATTGCAAGTCTATAACCGTCAATAGCAACAAATTGAAGAACATTATCCTTAACCGAAATATTAATACCTGTTAAAATAGGTCTTGTTCCCTCAACCTGAGAAACGGCAAAGCCGGTACCCTTTACTAAATCACAAAATATTTTTCCGTCAAGGTTAATATTAGTTCCGTCAGCAACAGAGGGCATTTCGGGAAAGTCGGTTGCTGCCATACCCATAATATCAAATGTGGCTTCACCGCTTTTTATATGACACATAAGACGGTCATCAGATTCTATTTCAACCTGTACTCCGCCCATTTTTCTTAATATTTCCGAAAGAAGTCTTGCATTTATTACAATATCTCCCGCTTCTTCGCATTTTGCATACATTTCTTTTTTCATACCCATTTCAAGGTTGTATGTAGCCAATGTTAAAAGACTGTTTTCTGCCGAAATTAAGATACCTTCTAAAACAGGCATTGAAGTTTTATTGCTTACAACTCTTTGTAATTTTGAAACAGCATCAAGAAAGGTTCCTCTATCAACAATAAATTTCATTTTTTTGACCATTCCTTTTCTATACAATTTATGGCATAAATGACCAAATAAAAGAACGGTCATTAATGTCATATTTTTCAGTTGCCGTATAAACTATCAGAAAAACGGCGTTTTAATTTTTGAAAGATTTATTTTTGAAAAAATTTGCTTTTTTTGCAAAATAATATTGATAAAATAACAGTAATAATAAAATATGTTAAAACGGTTAAAAAGTATTAAAAAGTCCCATAATAAGGAAAAAAATAATGTTAATTAAAAACTTAATAAAACTTTAATAATTTTTCTTGTTTTTTGTTTTTAACATACTTGTTAATAAATTAAGTGTTAATTAAACTTAAAAATGTTAATAACTTTCATTATTGAGTTGAGCTTTTTAAATTTTTAATAATATCATCTACAAGCTCTTTTTCGTAGGGTTTATCACTTAGAAATTCTTCAATTTTATTTACATTGTAAAGAACAGTTGTATGGTCTTTTCCAAAACTTTCGCCTATTGCTTTGTAGGAAAGCTCGGTGGTTGCTCTTGCAATATACATTGCAACCTGACGGGCTAATGCCAAGGATGCGGTTCGGCGATTTGAAAGAATATCACTTTCGGAAACATTATATGTTCTTGCAACCTCTGAAATAATCTTTTCAATTTTTATGGGTTCGGGTTGACTGTCGTTTATAACATCTTTAATAAAGGTTTGAACAATGGAAATATTAGGAGTTTTGTTTTGAATATTTATGTATGCCTGAAGCTTTTTGATTACTCCTTCAATTTGTCTTGTGTTGACCTTAATATGCTCGGCGATATAATAAACGAGATTTTCCTCAAGAGTAAAACCGTTTTGTTCAGCCTTTTGTTTTATTATTCCGACTCTTGTTTCAAAATCAGGCGGAGTAATGTCGGCAAAAAGACCACTTGCAAAACGGGAACGAATTCTGTCATCAAGAGTCTTTATTTCTTTAAGCGGTCTATCAAGTGTTACAACAATTTGCTTGTTGTTTTGGTATAAAGTATTAAATGTATTGAAAAACTCTTCCTGCGTTTGCTCTTTTCCCGCAATAAAGTGAATATCATCTATAAGCAAAACATCGGTATTCCTGAACTTGGTACGAAAATCGTCAATGGTTCCCATACCCAACTTACCTTGCTGTAAAGCCTGAATAAGCTGATTGGTAAAATCCTCACCTCTTGTGTACTCAATCTTCATAGAAGGGTGAAGATTTAAAAGGTGATTTTTAATAGCCAACATAAGATGGGTTTTTCCTACACCCGAAGGACCGTAAATAATAAGAGGATTGTATTTAATAAGTCCCGGATTTTCCGCAACCGCAAAAGCCGCTGCTTGTGCAAAACGGTTTGATGAGCCTACAATAAAGTTGTCAAAGGTGAAAAACTTTTCAAAGGTAAGCCCTTTGCTGAAATCCTCAATATCCTTTATTTCCGATTCCTCATCCTTATAAATAATTTTAGGAATAAGGGGAATACCCATTATTGTTTTAATAGCACCGGAAAGCAGTTCGTTATAATTCTTTTCGATTACATTACACATATATTCGTTGCTATGTCCCAAAACAAAATTTCCGTCCTCAATAGAGAGAGGCTTCAGGTCTTTAAAAAAACAGTCAAAAGCAACTTCGGAAATTGTTTTTTTACATTCACTGCAAACGGCTTCCCAAATATCCTGCAAGGAATTATCTGCCACTGATAAACACCCCAATAATAATATAATTTATGGAAATATATATTATATATTAATATACAATATAGATTATAACATAATAATGTATTATTTTCAACCATTTATTAGAAAAAAAGTGCATAAAAAAGGAACCCGAAAAGGGTTCCGAAAAAAGATTATAAAATTTCTTTGTAATATAATCCTCTTGTGTATTCTTTTTCTGATTTTTTACGGTTTTTGTAAAGATTTATTACATCTTTTACCTCATCTTTTTCTTCGGAAGTAAAAGAAAAAATAAGAAAGTCAAAACCCGATAATTCATCCATTCGGTCGGCTAAAAACAGTGGTTTTGAATTAAACATTTCGGAATATCCGTCCCGACAGCGAATAGGAAAATCTATACCCATTCTGTCGGTTAAAAAACCTTTTTTGTTGCACTCGGCACAGCTTCTTCCGTTTTTAAGAGGACAGTTTTTAAAACACATAAGGGCAAGGTTGCCGTAGGCATAAATGCCTAAGGGTACCGCCGAAGTGATTTTTGAAGCCTCGTTTAAACTTATTTCACAGGAAAGGGTAATTTCACTTAAGCTTTCCCTTTCCAAAACACTGACGGAATAATTGTTAAATACATTAAGCCCCGTGTCGCCTATTGTTTCAAAACCTAAATCCTCGGCAATTTTTAAGGCGGATAAATTACCGCAAAATGCCTTTTTAATACCCTTGTTAAATAGGGCTTTAAGGTTGATTTTCAGTTTTTCTTCATCAAAGATAAATCTCGGTAAATCCACCGCAATCGGTAAATTAACATCAAGGTCTTTAAGACATTCGGAAATAGGCAAAATAATCAAATCAAAATAAGAAATATCCGGCGGAAGTTGAGATAAGGACAAAAATTTTCCGTAATTTTTTTGCTTTTCTTGAGGGTGAGAATTAAAAGAAACGGTATAATCGCAAATATTTCTTTTCGGTGTTTCGCAAATTTTTGCGGACAAGGCATCGGCACAGCTTCTTCTAAGCCCGTTAATTTCCCCTGACGGCACAAAAAGCCCGTCATCAAGTATAATTTCTATACTTTCGGGATAAAAAGGCGTAGAGCCGAATTTAAGCAACAATTTTTCTACCGAGTCTTTTGTAATAGGCTTGTTTTGGGCAATTTGAGGCTTGTGGGCAAAAAGGGTAACGGAGTTTTCCCCTGAAGACAGGGTAAGAGAAATATCTTTGTCCGTCTTTATTTCCATTTTGACGGTTACGGGAATATTTTGTCGTTCGTTTCGGTAAATATCGTGTAGTGAGGACAAAACCTCTTTTGATTTAATAACATCGTCTTTACTTCGTATTCCGAACATATCTTTTCCTAAATTGTGGGTAAAATATCCGTCTGTAAATCCGGAACGGGAAAAAACAGAAGAAAGGGCCTTGGAAATTTCATTTGGAATAAATCCGTTATCTACCATATTACGGCAGGAATTAACCGCCGCCGCTATGTATTCCGGTCTTTTCATTCTGCCCTCGATTTTAAGGGACGAAACTCCCATTTCCACAAGCTCGTCAATGTGGTCTAAAAGGGATAAATCCTTAAGGCTCAGGTCATAACCTGTGCCGTTTTGTGTTTTAAAGGGAAGTCGGCAAGGACCTGCACAAAGTCCTCTGTTTCCGCTTCTTCCGCCTAAAACCGAAGAAAGAAGACATTGTCCTGATAGGCACATACACAAAGCGCCGTGGACAAAAACTTCCACCTCCATATTAAGCCTTTTGGCTTCCCTGCAAAGCAAAATAAGTTCACTTTTGCTCATTTCTCTTGCGGGGACAACTCGGCAAAATCCCAAATTTTTAAGAAAAGATAAACAAGCGGGAGAGTTAACAGACATTTGAGTAGAAGCGTGTAGTTCTATATGGGGTAAACGGCGGTGAATAATATCAGCAAGTCCTAAATCGCTTACAATAAGACCGTCTACGCCGCAATTATAAGCATTTTCCGCAACTTTAAAAGCCGAGTCAAGTTCACTTTCTTTTATGGCAATATTAAGGGTAATATATACCTTGACACCGAATTTATGACAGTATTCCACTGCCTCTTCCATTTGGGAAAATGTGAAATTTTCGGCATTTCGCCTTGCGCTGAAATCTTTTAGGCCGAAATACACCGCATCTGCACCGCTTCGTACGGCAGCCGTAAGGGATTCAAAAGAGCCCACAGGGGCCAAAACCTCGGGTTTAATATTCATTTAATACTCCAAACTTAAATTTTCATTGTCCTGAGAGAGTTTAAAACTGCTAAAACAAGAACTCCCGCATCGGCAAAGGCGGCAAACCACATTATACCGGATATTCCCAATGTCGAAAGAACTAAAACAGCAACTTTAACCGAAATCGAAAAAATAATATTTTCTTTAGATATTTTAACAGATTTTTTTGAAATATCAATCAGGGTTTTGATTTTGCTTATTTTATCGTCAACAATAACCGCATCGGCAGACTCAATAGCGGCATCCGAACCAAGTCCTCCCATTGCGATACCGGCATCGGCTCTTGCTAAAACCGGGGCGTCGTTTATTCCATCCCCTACAAAAACCGTTTTTTTGCCCTCCTGCTCCATTATTTGCTCTAATATAGAAAGTTTATCCTTTGGAAGCAAAGAAGCGTGAAAACGGTCAAAAGAAAGCTCTTTTGCTACGGCACTTACGGAGTTTTCGTTGTCGCCTGAAAGCATAACGGTGGAAATGCCCATATTTTTAAGCATATTTAAACCGTTTTTACTGTCGGGCTTAATGGTATCCGAAATAACAATATGACCTAAGTATTCGTTGTCTACCGCAATATGAACTATGGTACCGTTGTGGTGGCAATCTTTATATTCTATATTTTCCTTTTTCATTAGCTTGTCGTTGCCCACAAATACTTTTTTGTTTATGATGGTAGCAGTCATACCCATTCCGGAAATTTCGGTAACATTTTCGGTGGGTAAAAGTTGGTCTTTGTTCGCAAAGGAAAGAATAGAGGATGCAACCGGATGGGTGCTGTCCTTTTCCACCGATGCGGCAATTTGAATAAGACCTTGTTCGTTTACCGTTTTCGGATGTACGGCGGTAACCTTAAAGGTTCCCTCGGTAATAGTTCCGGTTTTATCAAAAACAGCGGTGCCTATATTTGCAAAAACTTCAAGACTGTCAGAGCCTTTTACGATTATTCCGTGTTTAGAGGCGGCGCCGATAGCACCGAAGAAAGAAAGGGGAACCGAAACAACCAAAGCGCAGGGACAGGAAACAATTAAAAAGGTAAGAGCAGAATAAATGTGTTCTTTTGCATTTCCCAAAATAATTGACGGAATTATGGCAATCGTTACTGCTAAAAATACAACAGCCGGAGTATAAACTCTGGCAAAACGAGTGATAAATTTCTCTGTTTTTGTCTTTTTTTCACAGGCATTTTTTACAAGCTCTAAAATTTTAAAGGAGGTGGACTCGGTTTTCCTGCTTGTAACCTTTATTTCCACAGGAGACTCAAGATTGATACAACCGCTTATGGCAGTATCGCCTATGGATAGTTTTTTAGGGACCGACTCGCCGGTAACAGAAGAAGTATCAAGCCTTGTTTCGCCCTTTAAAACCACACCGTCAAGGGCAATTCTTTCCCCGGGTTTTACAAGTATTGTATCACCGATATTGATTTCTTCGGAATTTTTTGTAATGTAGCTTTCATTCTCAATAACGGTGGCGGTATCAGGGCAAATCTCAAGCAAAGAGGAAACCCTTTTTTCGCTTTTGCTTTCTGCCCAACCCTCTGCCGTTTCGCCGATGGTGAAAAAAAGCATAACAAAGGTAGCTTCGGGAAAATTGCCCATAATTATAGCGCCTATAGTTGCAACAGCCATTAAAAAATCCTCGTCTAAAAGTTCGCCTTTTAACAACTTTTCAACTGCTTCTTTAATTATTTCAAATCCCACAATAAGATAAGAGGGAAGAAAAATAACCGCTTTAATATATATGGAAATGTCTTTAAAAAATACATCGCAAATTAAAAAAGCTATTCCCAAAAAAACCGCCGAAAGGATAATTTTAATAATATTTTCTTTTTGTTCTTTCATTTGTATCACCTTAGTTTTATTCACCGATATGTTCAATACCGTTGGCAATAATTGTTTTAACATGGTCATCGGAAAGACTGTAATAACAGACCTTGCCGACCTTTCGGAATTTAACAAGCCTTGCGTTTTTAAGCACCCTTAATTGATGGGAAACCGCCGACACGGTTAAGTTCAAAATTTCGGCAATATCGCAAACACAAACTTCACTTTCAAAAAGCACATAAAGAATACGAATTCTCGTAATATCGCCGAAAACCTTGTAAAATTCAGAAAGATTATAAAGGGTTTCGGTACAAGGTAATTGAAGATTGATTTTTTCAATAATACCGGGATGTGTTTCGGTATCACAGGGAAATTTTCCATTAACGGAATTTATTTTATTATTACCCATTTTCCACTCCTAAACCAAATAAAAAAATAACACTTGAACGATTGTTCAACTGTTTGTATTATATGCCCGAAAAAAAGTTTTGTCAAGGGGATTTCAACAATTTAACCCTTTCGTTTAAATAAAAAGTAAGTCAAAACCCAAGTTTTTTCAACCTCATCCGACAAAAAAGCCTTCTCCGGTGGGAGAAGGTGCTGAGCATAAGCGAAGCGGATGAGGTCGTTTTTGCTTAAAAAAAAGTAATGGAAATCCAAGCTTTTTCAACCTCATCCACCGCTAAAGTGGTCCCCCTTGTATAATAAGTAAAGACCAAATTATATAATTTATCAGATTTTTGAATACGAATGTAG
>DCIE01000060.1:47731-56213 GCA_002315765.1 Ruminococcaceae bacterium UBA1734 | reverse complement strand
TGCGTATCCAATCATACCGCCGGAATAATAAGAAGAAACATTTCCGTAGTTTATGCAGTTTGTTACGGTGTTACCGCTATATGCATATCCAATCATACCGCCGACATAGGTACTACTCGAAATATTTATATTTATGCGATTTATACAGTCTGTAACGGTTGTTGTGCCGCCTGCATAACCTATTATTCCACCGCCATAGCACAAATAGGAACCTGTAATCGAACCGTAAGCCGAACAATAGGAAATGGCTTTACCGTCAACATTATATCCGATTATTCCTCCGGCAAAGGAATCAAAATACTCGTTTCCGCCGGTAATATTCACTTCTGTCGTACAGTTATTTACCGAAGCATCAATGGAATTAAACGCAACCACACCGCCGGCATAACGGATACAGGGAATCTTGGCGTTTTTAAGGACTACATTCTCAACGACGCCCTCATTATATCCGAAAAGTCCCGAATATTTGTAACCGTCCTCAACGGTTAAATTCGAAATTTTAAATCCCGCACCGTCAAATGAACCGGTAAAAGCACCGTCATCCTCGTTGCCGAGAGGTATAAAATAAATGCCGGAGCAGTTGATATCCGCCGCCAATTTATAATTTGACGATAGGTCGTTTCGGATATTTTGAAGCTCTGATGCAGTCTTAATAAGATACGGGTGCTCTTTTGAGCCGTCTTGGGTTTCGGCTTTGACGGTAACACAAAAGCAGGACATTATAACAGCCGTTGTTATAACAACCGATGAAATTTTCTTTAATAGCTTTGATTTCATTTTTTGCACCTCACTGTTTTACGGCAATGTTATTTTCGCCGGTGATTTTTGATTTTTCGTTTGTATATTTTTCGGTATTGATTTTTGAATTCAAGGTTACACCGCTTTTGCAGGTGTTTAAGATTTCAAGCTCATATACCGTTATGGCAGTACCGCTGATAAATTGCGGTGTTTTACCGCTTATTATAAGCTTGCCGCCGGTATTGATGCTTCCACTCGTAACCGCTAAATCACTCATAACGGTTATGTTACCGTTTCCGGTAATAGAAGAACTGTTTTGCATCAAAACATCACTGCCCAAGAAAACTAAACCGTCTGAATTTATTGTGGAGCCTGTAAGAATTATACTTCGCTTAACATTCAGTTTGCTTTCTTTATCAATATTTAATGTGGAGCCTGTAAGAATTATACTTCGCTTAACATTCAGTTTGCTTTCTTTATCAATATTTAATGTTGCATTGTTTATATTTAACTGTCCGTTGACCGTTAGCGAATGTCCGTTAAAATCAAGGTTTCCGTTTATTGTTAAGTCCCCGTTAAGTTCCACATCTTCGGTCAAAGCAGAATTGTTAAATAAAACATTATTTGAATCATTATTTTTCATAGTCTCGGAAAAATTCAAAATCTCATTACAGTTGATAATTCCGTTTCCGCTGAATTTTGTGTTTCCCGAATCGAACAATGATGTTACGGTTATATTATTATTAAATATAACACCGCTTTTTGAAGTGTTTGTAAGCGTCAATGTTCCAACGGTAAAGCTACCGGAAACAACCTGTTTGAGTTTTCCGTTTAGTACAAGCTCACCCAAAGAGCTACCGGAGCAATTCATTTCGGCGCTGCATATTATTTTTCCGCTTGACGAAATAGAACCGCAGTCGAAGTCATCTATGACAGTAAGAATTGATTTTTCATCTTGTTTCAAACTTGAATGGTTTTTAAAGAAAGACTTAACAACCACCGTACTTTTATTACTTTCAAATCCGTTACAAATAAAAAATCCGTTTACCGAAATATCGGTATCATTAAAGATTACCTTTCCCGAAGTTTGTATATTTTCTAAGGTTATATTTGCATTTGACAACGAAATATTACCGGAACCGTACAAATTATCGCAGAAAATTACAGAGTTGCGAATAGTTACATTGCCTTTAGCGGTAATATCACCGTTAATTATATAATTTCCTATCAGGCTTCCTTCGTTTTGAATACAAATGCTTTCACCGAATGTGAAATTATTTTTTTCCAATGCGGTAAATGTTAAACCACCGTTCCATATATCTCCGGTTAGTTCGGCATCTTTTTCAAGCACTATATTTTTACCGCCGATAATTTTACCGTTTGTGTCGGATAGCGTTCCCGTAACCGAAACGGTATTATTAACCGTTATTCCCGACGGATTATCAACGATTAATTTTTTAATGGTAAATGTGCCCGAAACGGTTTGCATCACCTTGCCGTTTAGCGTAATTTCGCTGTTTGCGCTGTTAAAGTTGTTGGTTATAAGGTCGCCGGAAAGTTGAAAACTGTTATCGTTTTCAAAGGTTACATATTTTAAGTAAGCATCGCCCTTAATAATTATTTTGTTTTCCGTAATCCTGTGAACCCGATTTGTATTTTCGGTAACAACATAGCTTCCCGAAACGGTCAAATTACCTTTACAGGTAAAATCACCTATTGTATAAATGCTTCCGCCGAATGTAACACTTTTATTGAGTGTGATGGAATTTAAGGTTATATCACTGTGATAATAATTGCCGTAAACCGTACCGCCGGAATTGAGATGAACATTTTTTCCGTTTTTAACCTTTGTACTCGTATTCAGTGCCATTTCACTTACATAAACAGCAGACGATACATTAATACCGCTTTTGGAAGAATTATAAAAATAGAGTTCCTTTGCCGTACCACCGCCCGAAAGGCTTTGTGCGGTATTTGCACGAAGCGTTAAAGAATCAACATTTCCCGAAAGTCTGCAATCTCCCGTAATATTGTATTTTCCGGAAGCAGCACCCAAAAACACAGCATTTTTTGCCGTAATACCGTTTTGTAATCCGTTATTAAGATTTCCGGCATACAGACATTCAGTTACGGTAAAATATGTATTTTCGTTTCCGACAATATTGAGAGTACCGCCATTTTGTTTGATGTTTCCTATATAACAATTACCGTAAACATAAAGGGTAGCAGTATCATTTGAGGAAACGGCAGGAATTGATAGGGAAGAGCCCGTGGTATTGTAAATGTAAAGGGAACCACCTGTAATATCAACACCGTAGCAAAGACGGGAAAGAATATCGGCAATGTAGATAATTTTACCGGAAGAATCCTTATAAACACCGTACCAGCCGTAATTTTGCGACCAATATAGCGAAAGACTTGTATTACTTGACAAGGTCATAACCTTTGTGGCAGACGGAACAACAGAAGCGCTGATAAGAGCATCAATATGGTTTTGATAATTGTTTTTCCATATTTCCAAATCACTTTCGTCACTTATCAGTTGTCCAATCCAACTTGTCATTTGCCCGGATGCCATATTATAAGCAATAGTTTCGCCACGCAAACGAAGTTTTTGCAAAAACTGTAAATCGTCAAGCACCATTTGTGCATTGCTTTCGGTAGAATGTGAAAGATAGGTATCTAAATCGGTATTATATTGCTTTATAACTTCATCTATAATTTTATCAAGATATTTAAGTTCGTAGGTCAGTTTAACGGTAGTTTTTAAATCTATTCCCTTTTCGGCAACCCATGTGGTAATATCCGCTACGGTTGAAACAGCAGAAAGTTTTGATACAAGCGCTGTATTTGAGCCGATATTAAATGCTTTTTTGGAAAGTGCTTTTATTGCATCGGCAGAGTATTCATAAGCAACATTATTATTTCGAACATAATTTCTTACCGTTTCATAGGCAACGATTTTTGAATTGGAATTTTCTTCGGAAATGTCGGCAAAGCGGTTAAATACCTTTGCCAAATCTCCGTCGGATGTATTTGAAGCTGTTCTTCGAAGCGGCCCTGTTATTGACTCTTTTTGCGCTTGAATGTTATTCAAATATACATAATTATCTATTGCCGCAGAGGTTGCTTCAAATGGTTTACCTGCCGCTTTCAAAACATCGTTGATACCGGATTCACAGAAATACTCGCCCATTTCATTGGCGAATTTCCCAACAAACCAATCGTCAGCGTTATACATTTCGCATTTATAAATACAAGCAAGGGCGGCTGCCAAATCCGCATAATTCTGTTGAACATAAGCATCCTCATTTGCAAGATTACCATAGTTCATCAAATATGTAGTAAGTGCATTCTGATACGGTATAACACAACTATCCAAATATTTTGACAAGGAATCATATTCGGCAGTACCGTAAGCGTAATTATTGGAAGCGGTAACAAAATTTCTCCAATTATTTACTGCACCAAGTGCACTTTGCATTTGTTTAAGATTTGCATATTCATTTTCGTGGTCGTTATATGTTGTACCGTCAGATGCCGTATAATCTGCTGTAAGTGCCGATTTAATTATGCTTTCGTATTGGAGTTCATCCAAGCTTCCCGCAAGGTCATCAACGGTTCTCGTAAAACTATCCCCGCTACCGAAAATCGAAACTACAATATCGCTGAATGTTTCGGTTACACTGTCAAAAAAACTTTGCTTATATAAATCGGCATTGACTACCTTTTCCATAACATCAACCATGCCTTTATATACAGCACCGTTTGTCGTATTATCGGCATTACGATAATTATTGAGAGCATTACGCATCATACTGTTATCTGCGGAAATATGAATGAGTTTTGCCTGCGGATTGGTGGAGTAATTATCATTCACTAATGTATCGGCGACCCATTTACGATTTCCGTTTATTATTGACTCAAGAATATCACGAGAAACCGAGACACTGTTAGCCGAAACATTACTATCTAACATAAAAACGGTAATAATTAAACCGACAACAAGTAAAACTGAAATAATGCGCCTGAAAATCTTTCCAAAGTTATGCATATAATTTCCACCCCTAACTGAATTCATATATACCTATGTCATAAAGATCATCACAAATACCATTTTTTAGCAATAGAATTTTCAAAAAAGATTGCAAAAAAGTCCACGAGAGAAGCGAAACCTCTCGTGGACTTTTTACTTCGGGACTTTTTTAACAGCCCGAAAATATTATTGATTATCTGATGAATTTGAGTCGATTGCTATGGTTGCCGAATAAGTTCTTCCGGAACGGTAGATTTCAATATCAACCTTTGAATTCGGTTTGCATTTTGATAATACCTCACCGAATACATTATATTCCGTAATTTCTGTGCCGTTAAACCTTGTGATAATATCTCCTTTTTGGATACCGCATTTTTCAGCAGTGCTTCCACTTGCTACGCTGAGAACAACAGCACCTGATGGGTAACCGTAGGCGTTTAAAACATCTGATGTGTATTTTTCGCTGATTGTAATGCCTACATAAGGTTCAGCCTTATCCTTGTTTGAAATAATGTCGTTACAAATCTCAACAACGGTATTAATAGGAATTGCAAATCCCATACCTTCAAATTCTTCCGATACTATTTTAGAACTGTTTATTCCGATTAATTTACCGTTTTGGTCAAGCAATGCACCGCCGGAATTTCCCGGGTTGATAGCGGCATCGGTTTGTATAAGACCGACCTTTGAGTTTGAAGAAACAACACGGTCAAGACCGCTTATAATACCGTAGGTAACGCTTCCCATAAACTCAAGTCCGCCCGGTGCACCGATTGTAACAACATATTGACCGACAGTAAGGTCTGAAGAATTTCCTAATTCTACACCGGAAAGGTTGTTGGCGTTTATTTTCAGCACTGCAAGGTCGCAGGAAATGTTATATCCCACAACAGATGCTTGATAAGCTTTTGTATTTGCGTTATCGAAGAAAACCTCGATTTTTGAGGATGTTGAAGATGTTACGGCGTTTTCAATTACATGGTAGTTGGTAACAATATAGCCGTCTTTTGTGTAAACAACTCCGGAGCCTTCACCGGTTGATTCGCTTGTACCACCGAAGAAACTGATAACCGAGGTGGTAGTCCTTATTCCTACAACACTATTTGCGCATTTTTTGGCAACGGCTTGAGAAATAGAAGAGACATTTTCATTTACATTAATTTTAACATCGTTTGAACTGTCTTCTTTTTCGCTTCCGGTGCTTATTTGGGGGAGATTTTCCTTTGTGAAGTCGGTAACATTATTGTTGGAAAACCTAAGAGCATAAAAACCGCTTAAACCACCTATAACTGCCGAAAGGATACAACAAACAGCAACCAGTCCGAAGCCGTATCTCTTTTTTTCTTTTTTAGGCTTTTTTTCGGTATTGATAATAGGGGATTGGTAATATTGGTTATTGCCGGTATCATCAGTATGAAAACGGCTGTCATAAGTATTGTATTCATTTGAGGTGTCGTTTGTTTCATCTTGGATTATATTTGATTTTGATTTGGTATAAAATCCGTTTTCAAATTCCGAATAATTGTCTTTAATTTTATTGTTAATTTCATCGTAGTTGTTCGCATCTTCGGTTTTGGTTTCGCCGTTTATTTCGTCAAAACCGGTTATTTCGCCCTCTTGATTGTTTTTTTCTTCAAAGAAATCACTCATATAAATCAGTCCTTTAAAAAATAAATAATGTTCTTGTTAAGAAATTTTGTTTATATAAGTATTTTACACCAAAAAAATATTAAATTGTTAATTCTTCGTTAATTATTGTTTAAAAAAATATTAAATTGCAATATATAAAATATTGACATTTACGATAGTTTGGGTTAAAATGCTACTTGTCAAAATAAATAAGCCCCCGTAGTTAAATGGATATAACAAGGTCCTCCTAAGACTTAGTTATCGGTTCGATTCCGGTCGGGGGTGCCAAAAATCCCTCGAACGAAAGTGAGAGGGATTTTTTCTTATTACTTATTACTTCTTACCTCTTACTTATCAGTTGATTTTGATCACGGGATTTTTGGGAAGTAATAAGTAAGAAGTAATAGGTAATAGGTATCGCGGCTTCGCCGCTTTTATGATACTATGAAAAAAAGAAAGGTGGGTTTTATATGGCTGAAAGTCTATTGATAAGCAAATCGAAAACCTTTGCACTAAATATTATCAAGGTTTGTAACACTGTTAAATCTACCAAAAAAGAAAGCGTATTAACAAATCAATTGCTTCGTTCCGGCACAAGCATAGGTGCTAATATCCGAGAGGCATTTTCAGGACATAGTAAACCCGACTTCATCGCCAAACTTCAAATTGCACTCAAAGAGTGTTCCGAAAGTGAATACTGGATTGAACTTCTAATTGAAAGCGGATATTATGATGATAATTCAATATTAACTGATTGTATTGAACTGAAGAAGATACTCATTTCCTCCATCAACACCGCAAAAGGTAATAAATAATATATGATTATAACAAAACCGCCGTTCAGTTTTTTTATCACTGTTCGGCGGTTTAATCTTTATTTTTAAGATGTTCTTTTAATATTATGTTTATGAATTGCGATAACGATCTGTCGTCATTTTCCGCTTCGACTTTTATTCTTTCTAAAATATCGCTATCTATAGTAATACTAATCTTTTCTTTTAACGGTTTCATAATCTCACCTCTTAATTATTATACACTAACATACGATTAAATATTGACAAATCGTACAAAGTAGGATAAAATAAGATAAACTCCTCGGAGTAATTTACTAAAAGTGAGGTTTATTATTATGGCACTTATTAAATGTCCTGAATGCGGACAAGATGTTTCAAGCACAGCGGAAAGTTGTATTCATTGTGGTTATCAATTAAAAGAAAAACCACTTGAACCTGTTATGGTTAATGTACCGTCATTAAGCGGATTTCAAAGAACTTTTGTAGTGGAATACAACGGCACAGAGGTTTCCGGTAAAAGCGGAACAACAGTCGAGTTTTCTATTAAACAACCAACTACTATCAGAGTTACTTTGAAGGGCTATTTTGGTCATCCTACTATTGATGTCAAGCCGGGTGATAAAGTTCAAGTCAGTATCGGCGGAATGGGTGGAATCAGTCTTGCTAAGGTTTCTATGTTAACAGGTAATTCAAACACACATGGTTGGTGATGCTTTCAAAACTTTAAATTATTAACACATTTTGGAGGTTTTTTGATGAAAAAACTATTAGTTTTATTATTAGTTGTTGTGACGGTGGTTTGTTGTTTATCTGGTTGTGGTTCTGCAAAATCAAAAATTGAAAAGGATTTCGATAATGTTGTAATAAGTGAAACATACAAGAAAAACGATTCGGATGAACAAATTGTTTGTTTTACCCATGAAGGCATATCTGATGTGGCTTATATTTCAGAAAATGGCAAAGCGTACTATAAAAGTGTTTATCAAACATTAAAGTCAGAATATGAAACAGTCTCAAGACTTTACAAATACGGACAAGCTTCTGGTAGCGAACTTCAAAAAGCAGCCCAAAAAGCTTCGGATTATTCAGGCGGTTTTGAAATGGAAATGTTTGAAATTGATAAGAGTGGTTATACGAAACAATAATAATTGTCAAAAGATTATACATTGTGTTTGACAATAGGTTGACGATTCTGTTGTGTTTATTTCCTCGCTTGTCAAAAGATGCGGTTACTACAAAAAAATCCTATCACGGTAAGTGGTAGGGGACGATGCCCACATCGTCC
>DCIE01000060.1:299-47667 GCA_002315765.1 Ruminococcaceae bacterium UBA1734 | reverse complement strand
ATATTTGTTTCAATTTACATTGCGTTCCATAGGGAAACACAAGGGGCGGTTCTGCTGTGTTGTGCATTCTCTTATCACCTCGTCACTATTCACTCTTCACTAAACCCGTCCACGGAATTTTTTGGTAAGTAATAGGTAAGAGGTAATAGTGAATAAATAAAGTGTAATAAAAAATAGATTGATTTGGCATTTGCTTTATGCTATAATTTTATTGGTCATTAAAACATAAGATAATATGTTAATTGGCAAGTCAATTGATTTTCAATTACAAACCGTTGTTATTTTATTAGTTTTATAAAATTTGCCTTTAATGTAAAAACGAATAATGTGAGGTGGCATAGAATGGGAGAATTACGAAAAGATAGGTATTATTGGATGGATTTAGCTCGAATAATTGCTTGTTTTGCGGTCGTAATTATTCATTGTAATGGCGATACTAAATATTCGGCATGGGTTACTTATTTTTGTCATGGTGCGGTGCCGATTTTTGTAATGATAAGCGGAACTAATTTTTTAAAAAAGGATAGAAAAGTTTCAATAAGAATAATGTGGAAACGATACATATTACCGATTTTATGTGTGTTTTTCGTTTGGTCGTTTCTATATGCTTTATGGAATTCCTATGATTCGATTGGTTCGCTTAATTTCGATTTTTTGAAAAATGTTATTATTAACACAATAAACGGTCATTATCATTTATGGTATATTTGGATGACAGTGGGTCTGTATTGTGTTACACCTTTTATAAAAAAAGTTACAGATAACAGTTCGCAAAAAGAACTGTTGTATTATTTGATAATCGGATTTTTATATAACATACTGAATTTTTTAATAGAATTTTATCCTTTTGATAATTTCCGTTCATTGTCATTAGATTTAAGATTAACTTTTGTTTCCGGATTTTTAATATATTTTGTAGGCGGATGTTTTTTCTTTCGTTTAAATCCAAGCAGAAAAATTGATTTAATTATGCTTATAGTGGCAGTTTTGAGCTTGGTTTTTATTGCGTTATTGGTCATTTTTGAAATAGATTATTCAATAAATTCGTATTTTTTACCATCCACCATAGGGTTGACTTTTTCTATTTATTGGTTTATGAAAAACTATTCTGAAAAATTCAGCAGAAGATTCTACAAACCTATAGTATTTGTAAGCAAACTAACGCTGCCGATTTATATGATGCATATTTTCGGAATAATAATTGCCAAAAGAATTTTTAGAATAGAAAATTGCAGCATCAAGATGCTTTTTCCTGTTGCGTTTGTTGCTTTTTTATTGTGTTTTGCGGTTTCGTATATATTAAGTTTATTACCGTTGACTAAAAAACTATTTGTCGGAAAATGAAAGTTATCGGATATAAATGACGGTTTTTTCGCATGTGAAAAGTTGCGGTTATCATAAAATCGACAATTCTCGTAAGAGGGTTGTCGATTTTTATTACCGAAACTTGTCAAGATTAGCTGTCGGATAAAAGCACAGGCAATTTCCAAAATTTGTTAAAATTAAAAAATAATTCTTTTATTTGCAACAATAATATGATATAATAACAAATATTTATATATTATTAGAGGTGTTATTTATGAGTTTAATAGGCACAAAGTGTGTTCAGGGTGGTTACACTCCTAAAAACGGTGAGCCGAGACAAATTCCCGTTATTCAAAGTACAACATTTAAGTACGATACAAGCGAAGATATGGGAAAACTGTTTGATTTAGAGGCTAACGGCTATTTTTATACACGACTTGCAAATCCGACTTCCGATTATGTAGCAAAGAAAATTTGTGAAATGGAGGGTGGTACTGCCGCAATGCTGACATCTTCCGGTATGGCTGCCTCTTTTCTTGCCGTATTCAATATTTGCAGTTGCGGAGACCATTTTATTTCTTCGTCGGCAATATACGGCGGAACCTTTAATCTCTTTGCGGTAACACTTAAGAGAATGGGAATAGAGGTTACATTTGTATCACCTAATGCAACTGAAGAAGAGTTGAACAAATGCTTTAAGCCGAATACAAAACTTGTTTTCGGTGAAACAGTAGCAAACCCTTCTTTGGATGTGCTTGATATAGAAAAATTTGCAAAGGTTGCCCACGAAAACGGAGTTCCGCTGATTATTGATAATACTTTCCCGACTCCGGTAAACTGCCGTCCTTTTGAGTGGGGTGCGGATATTGTTACTCATGCTACCACTAAATATATGGATGGACACGGTAGTGCTGTAGGCGGTGCCATTGTTGACAGCGGTAAATTTAATTGGACAAAGTATCCCGAAAAATTCCCGGGACTTTGCACACCTGACGAAAGTTATCACGGAATAACATATACCGAGCAGTTCGGCATTGAGGGTGCTTATATAACAAAAGCAGTTGCACAGCTTATGAGAGATTTAGGTGTTACACCGGCTCCTATGAATGCTTTTTTGCTTAATTTGGGACTTGAAAGTTTACATGTAAGAATTAAGAAACATTGCGAAAACGGACTTGCTCTTGCAAAATATCTTGAGGCTAATCCGAAAATTGCATGGGTAAAATATCCGGGACTCGACAGCTCAAAGGATAAAGCATTAGTTGACAAGTATCTTCCGAACGGAACCTGCGGTGTTGTAAGTTTCGGTATTGTCGGCGGTAGAGAAGCCGCTTCAAAATTTATGAAGAGCCTTAAATTAATTGCTATTGAAACCCATGTTGCAGATGCAAGGTCTTGTTGTTTACATCCTGCAACCGCAACCCATAGACAGCTTAGCGATGCCGAGCTTGAGTCCTGCGGAGTTTCTCCCGACCTTATCAGAATGTCTTTCGGTTTAGAAGATAAAGAGGACTTAATGGCTGATATTGAACAAGCTCTTGAAAATGTATAATTGAGGTTATATTATGCCGATTAAAATTCCCAACGATTTGCCGGCCGTACAAACCCTCACAGAGGAAAACATCTTTGTTATGACCGAAACAAGGGCGATTACTCAGGATATTCGTCCTCTTAAAATTTTGCTTTTAAATCTAATGCCGAAAAAAATTGAAACCGAAACACAGATTTCAAGAATTTTAGGTAATACGCCACTTCAAATAGAATTAACACTAATCAGAATGGAAACTCATAAATCTACAAACATTTCCGAGGAGCATTTATTGGCTTTTTATAAAACCTTCAGTGATGTTAAAAATGATATGTTTGACGGTATGATAATTACCGGTGCTCCTGTTGAACAGCTTCCTTTTGAGGCGGTTGACTATTGGAAAGAATTATGTGAAATAATGGAGTGGAGTAAGAAGAATGTTCATAGTACACTTCATATTTGTTGGGGTGCTCAAGCAGGTTTATATTATCATTACGGTATTGAGAAAAGACAGCTTGAAAGTAAATTGTTCGGTGTTTTTGCCCATAAAATCGACCAACCGAAAACAATGCTGTTAAGAGGCTTTGATGATGTTTTTTATGCTCCTCATTCAAGAAATACCTATGTTGACAGGAAAGATATTGAGGCTTGTGATAAACTGAAGATTTTGACATCTTCGGAAGAGGCAGGTGTTCATATCGTTTCTAAAATCGGGGGAAGACAGTTCTTTGTTATGGGACATTCAGAGTATGATTTGCTAACCCTCGATTTTGAATACAAAAGGGATTTAAGTGCCGGTCTTGACATAGCAATGCCGAAAAACTATTATCCTAATGACGATATTAACAATATGCCTGTTAACAGTTGGCGTGCACACGGAAATCTTTTTTTCACAAACTGGCTCAATTATTTTGTATATCAGTCAACTCCTTATGATTTAAAAGAACTTAAATAATAAAAAGAACGGGTGCGAAATTCGCACCCGTTAAATATTAGTAAAGATTAGTCAATGCAATTTTGAATGTACTCAACAACATCACCGATTGTCTTAAGAGAACTTAAACTTTCCTCGGGAATTTCCACATCAAATTCATCTTCAATAGACATTAACATTTCAACAATATCAAGACTATCGGCACCTAAATCGTTTTCGATTTGGGTTTCAAGTGTCATAGACTCCTCATCAGCATCAAGCTGTTGAGCTAAAATACTCTTTACTTTTTCAAAAATCATAATCAAGCAACCTTTCGGGAAAAATACTAATTAAATAATATGTGCAAATTTATGATTTGTCAATAGGTTTTTAAAAATACTTTAAAAAATCTTGAAAATTTTGTAATTATGCATTATAATGTTAGTGGTGATTATATGTCTAAAAATGAAAAAATGGTAAAAGAAATTACCTCGATGGACGAGGACTTTGCAAAATGGTACACTGATGTATGCCTAAAAGCCGAGCTTATTGATTATGCTTCGGTTAAGGGTTGTATGATTATCAGACCGTACGGTTATGCAATTTGGGAAAATATCCAAAGCATTATGGATGGACTTTTCAAAGAAAAAGGCCACGAAAATGTTTATATGCCTTTGTTTATTCCGGAAAGTCTTTTGCAAAAAGAAAAAGACCATGTGGAGGGATTTGCACCTGAGGTTGCCTGGGTAACTATGGGTGGGGAAGAAAAGCTTGAAGAACGCCTTTGTGTTCGTCCTACTTCCGAAACATTGTTTTGCGACCACTTTAAGAATGTTGTTCATTCTTACCGTGATTTGCCTAAACTTTACAATCAGTGGTGTAGCGTTGTTCGTTGGGAAAAGACTACAAGACCTTTCTTGCGTTCCCGTGAATTTTTATGGCAGGAGGGTCATACAATTCATTCCACTCCCGAGGAAGCAAAAGCCGAAACCGAACAGATGTTAAATGTTTATTCTCATTTTGCCGAGGAGTATCTTGCAATGCCTGTTGTCAAAGGTCAAAAGACCGAGAAAGAACGGTTTGCAGGTGCGGAAGCTACATATACTATTGAGGCTTTAATGCACGACGGTAAAGCTTTACAAAGCGGTACTTCCCATTACTTTGGTGATGGCTTTTCTAAGGCTTTTGATGTTACATTTACAGATAAGGACAATAAACTTGTTCATCCTTTCCAGACATCTTGGGGTACAACTACAAGACTTATCGGTGCTATTATTATGACCCACGGAGATGATAACGGACTTGTTCTTCCTCCGGCTATTGCTCCTATTCAAACAGTTGTTATTCCTATCGCTTCTCACAAAGAAGGTGTTATGGAAAAGGCAAATGAGATTACCGAGAGACTTAAAAAGGTTTGTCGTGTAAAATTGGATTCAAGCGACCAAACACCCGGTTGGAAATTTGCCGAATATGAAATGAAGGGTGTACCGCTTAGAATTGAGATAGGACCGAGAGATATTGAGAATAATTGTTGTGTTGTTGTAAGACGCGACAATAGAGAAAAGATTGTTGTTTCGCTTGATAATCTTGAAACCGAAATCCCAAAACTATTAAAGGATTTCAGAGACGGTCTTTATAATAAGGCTCTTGAACGCCGTGAAAGTATGACTTTTGACGCTAAGACTCTTGATGAAATGAAAGAAATTGCCGATAACAAGCCGGGATTTATTCGTGCTATGTGGTGCGGAGATAGAGCTTGTGAGGATAAGCTTAAAGAGATTGCAGGTGTAACCTCCCGTTGCATTCCTTTCGAGCAGGAGCATATCGGCGATACCTGCGTATGTTGCGGTAAAAAGGCTGATAAAATGCTTTATTGGGGCAAAGCATATTAATGTAAATAGAAAATAAAATCAAACCCGAACAGTTTAGATTAGCTGTTCGGGTTTTTCTTACGGTAAATTGTAAATTGATTTTGCATTTTTGCTTAGTATTAATTCTTTTTCGCTTTCTGACAGCGGTAGTGATAAAAACCTTTCAAGTTCGGCTTTTGGGGACCACATAGGGTAGTCAGAGCCGAACAGTACTTTATCTGCACCGTATCTTTTGATAATTTCAATTATTTTTTCATCACTTAATGCAAAAAAAGATGATGAACAATCAACAAAAAAATTTTTAATTCCGCAAAGTTCTTTTGATGCCTTTTCCCAAATTGTATATCCGCCGAAATGTGCTCCGATAATGGTTAGATTTGTATAAATGTTTAAAATCGGGATTAATCGGTTTGGATTGGAAAAATCATATCGGCTGTCGCCGGTGTGCATAAGAACGGGAATGTTCTCCTTCTCGCATATTTCAAAAATTTTAAGACATCTGTAATCGTCAATTTTAAATTTCTGAATATCAGGGTGCAGTTTAACACCCTTTAGACCCAGTTCTTTAAGTTGCAATATGTCTTCTTTAATATTTTGGCTATCAGGATGAAGTGTTCCGAGTCCGATAAATCTTCCGGATGATTTTTCCACCTCAAGGGATATAAATTTATTAATGGAATTAACTTGAGCCGGTGTTGTTGCTACCGACTCAACAACGGAAATATCTATACCCGAGTCGGTCATATTTTTGATTAAGTCTTCCGATGTGCCTAAGCAACAAGAATTGGAATTATAAAACAAATCGGTGTTGGCAACGGCTTTTTGGGCAATTTTTTCGGGATATATGTGGCTGTGTGAATCAACTACATAGTATTTATTTTCAATCATATTACTATTTGTTATCCAAAACTTTCAGGGCTAATTCATTATTATCGGTTTTGATGACTAACATAGCACCGTTGCCGGAATTGTCGGTGAAGGCGTACATATATTCAATACAAATGCGATTGTCGGTGAGTATTTCCAAGAGCTTCGATAATTCGCCGGGTTTATTTCCCATAGGTACGGCAATTACATCTGTTATCTTTACCATAACGCCGCTTTCTTCCAACAATGACTTTGCCCTTTCGGGATTATCAACGATAAGACGCATTATTCCGTATTCCGAGGAATCGGCAATAGACAAAGCGCTGATATTTATATTGTTTTCCGACAAAGTATCAATAATAAGTTTTGCTCTGCCGAATTTATTCTCCACAAAAATTGATAATTGTTTGATGTTCATAAAAATCACCATCTCTTTCCAAGACACAAAATGAAATACAAAATCACCTTATTTAAGCTTTCTGTTGTCAATAACTCTTTTTGCCTTGCCTTCGCTTCGTTCAATGGATTTCGGATTGACAAGATGAACCTTGGCACCAATGCCCAGTGTTGAACGCAACAATTCGGTGATATTTCGTTCGGTTTTTTCAATAGAACGAATTTCTTCCGCAAACATTTCAGGGCTCATTTCAACATTAATGTCAAGTGTATCGGTGTTATTAACTCTATCAACGATGATTTGATAATTGGGGGTTATTGAATTTTCCGAAGCCTTTAATAAAACCTCTTCAATTTGTGAAGGGAAGACATTAACGCCCCTGATAATCATCATATCATCGCTTCTGCCAGAGGGTTTATTCATTCTAATATGGGTTCTGCCGCACTTACAAGGCTCGTATATTAACGAACAAATATCCTTAGTTCGATAACGAATAAGAGGGAAGCCTTCTTTAGTAAGAGTGGTAAAAACAAGTTCTCCCGATTGTCCTTCGGGTAATACTTCACCTGTATCCGGGTCGATGATTTCAGGAATAAACATATCTTCCCAAACATGCATACCTGATTGACATTCACATTCACAAGCAACACCCGGTCCCATGATTTCCGATAGTCCGTAAATATCATAGGCTTTAATGTTCAATTTGTTTTCTATTTCTTTTCGCATATCCTCGGTCCAAGGTTCGGCACCGAAAATACCGGCTTTAAGCTTTAATTGGTCTTTAACACCCATAGCTTCTATTTCTTCGGCTAAATAAAGGGCATAAGACGGCGTAGAACAAAGAATTGTGGTGCCGAAATCAATCATAGTTTGGATTTGGCGTCTTGTATTGCCGGTAGAAGCGGGTATTACCGTTGCACCTATTTTTTGAGCACCGTAATGTGCACCGAGTCCGCCTGTAAAAAGTCCGTATCCAAAGGAGATTTGAACGAAGGCGTTATTATCTGCGCCAATGCCTGTTAGCATTCTTGCGACGCAATCAGCCCACATATCAAGGTCATTTTCGGTATAACCTACAACAATTTGTTTTCCCGTTGTACCGGAAGAAGCATGAACTCTTACAATATCACTCATAGGAACGGCAAAAAGACCGTAAGGGTAGTTGTCCCTTAAATCGGATTTGTAAGAAAACGGAAGCTTGTATAAATCTTCAACACCGTGAATATCCGATGGAGTTAAATTTTTTTCTTCCATACGAGCCCTGAAAACAGGCACATTTTCATACATTCTTTTTACCTGAGCAATAAGTCTTTCGCTTTGTAAAGCCTTTAGTTCATTGCGAGGCATCTTTTCAATTCTTTCGTTCCACATTTTAATACATCCTATAAATTATATCCTAAATCAAATGCCTTTAGATTAACATCAATTAGTTTTTCAGGTACTGTTTCTTTTAAACTTTGAACCCATTTTTCATAAGGAATTTCGCTGTTTTTTGCCAGTACACCCATAAGCACAACATTAACTGTCTTAATATTTCCGGCTTGTTTTGCAAGGGAAAGAGCATCAAGTTTAATAAGCTTTGCTTTATTTGCAATCTTTTCATCAAGATTTTCCGGATAACTTGAAGCACCGGTAATAACCGGCATGGGGTTGATTTGTTGGGTGTTGGAAATAATAGTTCCGTTTTCTTTTAAGAAGGGAAGTGCTCTCGCAGCTTCAAGAATTTCAAAAGCAAGGATTAAATCCGCCTCGCCTTTATCAATACAGGGAGAATAAACCTTATCGCCGTATTTAACATAGGTTACAACACTTCCGCCTCGTTGGCTCATACCGTGGACTTCGGAAACCTTAACATCATAACCTTCACGAATAACAGTATTTCCTAAAATTCGACTTGCAAGAAGTGTTCCCTGACCACCGACTCCGACTATCATTATACTTTTTGTCATGACATTAATCCTCCTTAACAATTGCGTGGAAAGGACAAACATTAACGCAAAGTCCGCATCCATTACACTGTGTATTATCAATTATAACCTTATCGTCCTTAACCGAAATAGCAGGACAACCGAGCTTCATACACATCTTACAGTTTTTGCAATTGTCGGTAATTCTACAATGTCCCTGATACTTAACCCTCTTAAGCAAAGCACAAGGTCTTTGGGCAATAATCACCGACGGTTCATTTCTTTCGGTTTCTTCTTTTACAACCTTTTCAAACTCTTTAACATCAAAGGGGTCTGCCACAACAACATGTTCAACACCCAAAGCCTTCGCAAGGGCAATAAGGTTAACCTGCTTTGTTTCTTCTCCTCTTATGGTATATCCCGTTGTGGGATTGTCCTGATGACCTGTCATACCTGTAATTGAGTTGTCAAGAATAATAACGGTGTTAGCACCCTTATTGTAAACAATATCACTAAGTCCCGTGATACCCGAATGCATAAAGGTTGAATCTCCGATAACCGATACAAGCTTTTTGTTGAACTCCGAACCTCTTGCTTTGGCCATACCGTGAGCTGCTGAAACAGACGCACCCATACAAATGGTTGAATCAACACTTGCAAGGGGAGCTACGGCACCCAAGGTATAACAACCGATATCGCCGGAAACCGTGAGTCCTAATTTTTTAAGAACATAGAAAGTACCTCTATGTGGGCAACCGGCACACATTACGGGAGGACGGGCAGGAAGCTGTTCTCCGACTGTAACATCATCACTTAAATCAACTCCCAAAACCGCTTTTTTAATAAGAGCAGGAGTATATTCGCCGAGAAGTGTAAACACCTCTTTGCCGATAATATCAAGACCGTAAGCCCTGCACTGCGTTTCGATAACCGGGTCTAATTCTTCGATAACATAAACCTTTTTGAATTTTTTGCAAAAATCAACTATCGTGCTTTGAGGGAGTGGGTTGACCATACCGATTTTCAGGTAACTTACACTATTTCCTAAAGCTTCGTGAGCATAAAGGTATGTGGTACCCGAAGTAATAACACCGATTTCGGTTCCGTCGTTAATTTCGGTAATATTGAGAGAAGAATTTTCGGAATATTCTTTTAAATCCACCAAACGCTTTTCAACATCAACATGGCGCTTAATAGCATTTCCCGGCATCATTACATATTTAGCGGCATTCTTTTCGTAAGGCTTTAATTCGTCATTTTCTCTGTCATTTAATTCAACAAGGCTTTGAGAATGTGAAATTCTTGTTGAAAGGCGGATGAAAACAGGGGTATCAAACTTTTCGCTTATATCAAATGCCAATTTGGTAAATTCTTTACATTCGGACGAATCGGAAGGCTCAAGCATTGGAATCTTAGCTGCAATAGCATAATGTCTTGAGTCCTGTTCGTTTTGTGAAGAGTGCATTCCCGGGTCATCGGCAACGCAAAATACAAGTCCGCCGTTTACACCGGTATATGTAGATGTAAATACCGGGTCTGCCATAACATTAAGTCCCACATGCTTCATACAAGACATACTTCTTGCACCTGCAATAGAAGCACCGATAGCAACCTCGGCGGCTACCTTTTCGTTAGGGGACCATTCGGCATAAACCTCAGGATAACTAACAATTGATTCGGTTATTTCCGTGCTGGGTGTTCCGGGGTATGAAGCAACAACACGGACACCTGCTTCGTATGCGCCACGAGCAACGGCGGCATTACCTAAAAGTAATTTTTTCATAATAATCACCATTTCTTTCTTTAAGACACAAAAAGCGATAAAAATTCACCGAAATGGTGATTATTATATCGCATCTGTTTCGGTAGCCTACAAAGAGGCGAGAAACAGGCGTCTTTATGTTTTTTAGCGTGATTTTTCACGCTAATCACCATTATATTAATATTTATTTTTCTATTTGTTTTGCTACTAAGCTTTTTCCGCAATACTTTTCTCTGAGCTTTGGCTTTTCAATTTTTCCCGTTGGATTACGGGGAATAACATCGAAAATGTAAACCTTAGGTCTTTTATATTTCGGAAGTCCCATACAAAAGTCTTTGATTTCTTCTTCGGTGAGTGAAAATCCTTCTTTTGTTTCAATAACAGCGGCGGCAGTTTCACCCAATCTTTCGTCAGGTACACCGATAACCGCAACATCTTTTATGGCATCGTTTTTGCGAATATAATTTTCTATTTCAACTGGATAAAGGTTTTCACCGCCGGAAATTACAACATCCTTTTTACGGTCAACAAGGTAAATAAAACCGTCCTCGTCCTCCATTGCCATATCGCCGGTGTATAGCCAACCGTCAGCTAAAACTTCATCGGTGGATTTTCGGTCGTTGTAGTAACAATTCATTACACCGGGACCTGAAACGGCAAGCTCGCCGACCTCACCTCTTGTTACAGGCTCTCTTTTTTCGTTTACGATTTTGGTTTTCCAACCGTAACCGGCTTTTCCGATAGAGCCGACTTTGTGGATGTTTTCGACACCTAAATGTACACATCCCGGTCCGATTGATTCACTCAATCCGTAGTTTGTATCATATTGATGATTTGGGAAAATGCTTTTCCATCTCTTAATAAGACTGGGAGGTACGGGCTGGGCACCTATGTGCATTAATCTCCATTGTGAAAGCTGATAATCTTCAAGCTTGATATCTCCTCGGTCTATGGCATCAAGTATATCCTGAGCCCAAGGAACAAGCAACCAAACAATAGTACATTTTTCCTCGGAAACGGCTTTGATAATCCACTCGGGCTTGACACCCTTTAAAAGAACCGATTTTGCTCCCACAAGGAAGCTACCGAACCAGTGCATTTTGGCACCGGTATGATAAAGTGGAGGAATGCAAAGAAAAACATCGTCTTTTGTTTGATCGTGGTGGTTTTGTTCAACCTTGCAGGAATGCATAAGACTTCTGTGAGCATGAATAATCGCCTTTGGAAATCCGGTTGTTCCCGAAGAAAAATAAATAACACCTTCATCATCATCGGTCAATTTAATTTCAGGTGATTCCTTTGAACAGTATGTAACCAAATTATCATAACTTTCAGCAAATGTTGGACACTCTTCACCAACATAAAAATTATATTTGATAAAGTTGATTTGTTCGGCAATATCTTCTATTCTGCCTACAAATTCAGGACCGAAAAGCAGTGCAGAGCAGTCGGCTTTTTTTAGGCAATACTTAATTTCGTCGGCAGTATAGCGGTAATTTAGAGGCACTGCTAAAGCGCCTGTTTTCAAAATTCCGAAATAAATGGGTAGCCATTCAATACAGTTCATCAGCAGTATTGCAACCTTGTCGCCCTTTTTAATTCCTCTTGACAACAAAAGATTGGCAAGTCGATTTGACTTTTCGTTAAACTCATTCCAGGTAATTTCCTGACGAAAAGAATCAATGGGACTTGTTTCGATAAGAGAAAACTCCCTCCAAGTAATGGGTTTTCTATCGGTGTTTTGCGGATTGATTTCCACAAGAGCCACATCATTAGGATAAAGTGATGCGTTTTTTTCTAAAATTTCGGTAATGGGCACTAAATACCATTCCTTTCTATTTTTGCAGAAAAACAAAAAGCCCTCTGCATAATACAGAGGGCAGAATAACTGCGGTACCACCTCATAACATCGCAACCTCACGGCAGCGACCTTAGTGGGTTACAAATATAACCCGATGCTGTTACGGGCACACCCGTTGTAGCCTACAAGAAAATTCCTTCGGTACAAAGCTCACGAAACGTATTCAAAATAAATCTTCATATTGCCTCGCATCAAACGGCAACTTTCTGAAATCCGAAATACTCCTACTTGCTTTCGGTCGACGCTTTTAAAAATATAAGGATATTATATCACATTATTGATTATTTTGTCAACTCTATTAGTTGTTTGTCATAATCGAACTCCGTGAAAATTGTTGAAATATGGGATGGACTGGGTGTTGCGCCGTTTTTGCTGTTCTCAGGTTTTTTGCAGGAACAAAGGGTTAAAAAAACAAAACAAATCAAAACTGCAACTGCGATTTTTTTCATACTAATCTCCTGACAATTCTTTATTTTCTTGATTTTCTTCCGGTGTTAAAGAAAGCTTGTGCAATTTTTCGATACAGTCTTTGCAAATAAACTTACCCTCGTATTCCACAAAATCGGATAAATTATCACAAAAAATACAAGTTGGTTGATACTTTTTTAAAATAATAGCATCTTCTTCGGTGTAAATCTCGAAACAATCTTCGGCATTTTTTACACCTAACTGATTTCGGATTTCCCTCGGAATAACAACCCTTCCTACTGAATCTACCGGTCTTACCATTCCTGAAAATTTCATACTAAATACCTCCGTTTAATTCCCAATTTATCGGTTTTTGCTCAGAGCCTATGAGTAATTCATTTGCTTTTGAAAAATGCTTACATCCGAAAAAACCTCCGTAAGCCGAAAGAGGACTTGGATGTACGGTTTCTAATTTGTAATGAATTTTATTTGTGATAAGCTCGGCTTTTTTCCGAGCATTAGCACCCCAAAGAAGAAAGATAACAGGAGTTTCTTTTTTGTTTAATTCGGTAATAATTCTGTCTGTAAACTTTTCCCAACCTTTGCCCTTATGACTGTTTGCAATACCTTTTCGTACGGTTAAAACAGTATTAAGCAACAGTACACCTTGTTTTGCCCAATGGGTTAATTCGCCGTGATTGGGAATGGTAAATCCCGTATCGTTGTGCAATTCCTTGTATATATTAACAAGTGATGGAGGTGGGGGATTACCTTTTTTAACCGAAAAGCAAAGACCGTGAGCCTGATTAGGCTCGTGATATGGGTCTTGTCCGATTATTACCACCTTGGTATCGGAAAAAGATGTGTATTTAAGGGCATTAAAAATATCGTACATATCGGGATATATAGTGTATGATGAGTACTCACTTTTTAAA
The DNA here is from genome assembly GCA_002315765.1 of Ruminococcaceae bacterium UBA1734. Lineage (GTDB taxonomy): Bacteria > Bacillota > Clostridia > Oscillospirales > Acutalibacteraceae > UBA737. The sequence goes on along the minus strand of DCIE01000060.1, from coordinate 33,913 downwards.
AAAGAACGCAATTCCCTATAATAAGGTTTTTCAAACTCATCCTTTAAAATATTGTCCCAATCATTATTAAAACTAACCATATTAAATAATATCAAATACTTCTACAATTCCACTGCTGTGGTAAAGAGAAGGGGTGATTAGAAGCGAATAACCTCTACCGGGCTCACAGGTCCATTCAACCGAGTGCTTTCTCGGTACGGCACAGGAGCCAAGTAGCATCATAATTGCACCGCCGTGCATAACTACTCCGGATTCGGTAATGCCTTTGTTCATCATATCACGAACAATCATATTAAGTGCTAATGCCTGTCTTTTAATAAAATCATTGCTTGTTTCACCGGAGGGTGGTGAAGGGATTTTACCCGAAGTCCACAAAGCATAATTTTCGTCAACTTCAAGTTGACGGGCGGTTTTTCCTTCAAAATCTCCGAAATCGTATTCGGAAAGTTCATCGATTACAGTAGGCTCAAATCCCGGGAATAATACGGCACAAGATTGTTTGCAACGGGTTAAAGGGCTCGTATATAAAGCCTCAATATTGGGATATTCAAGGTTTTCACGAAGGTTTTTGAGTTCCTTTAATCCTTCGGGGCAAAGAGGTAAATCAGTGCGACAACCGATATATCTTCCCTCAAGATTACCTGAAGTCAAGCCGTGTCTTACAATGTGAATTTTATATGTTTTCATAAACTAACTCCAAAACGGCGGATATTATGCTGTTAGAAACAAGCATACCCTTGTTTGTTAAAGAAATTCGGGTTCCGTCAATTCTAATTAATTGGTTTGTTTTATAAATATCAAGTTTCGGAATAATATTTTCCAAGCCGAATTCCGAAAGCTCAAGTCCTGATTTCAGCCGTAATTTAAGCATTATTTTTTCAAGTATTTCTCCGCCGATATCTTCAAATTCAGTATTGGGTGAAATAATATAATTTTTAATATTTTTCGGATAGAAAAATCGCTTTCCGTCCATAAAGGAATGGGCAGAGGGACCGAGTCCTAAATATTCCTCGCAATTCCAGTATTTTAAATTGTGTTTGGATTCAAAACCGGGTTTTGAAAAATTAGATATTTCATAATGAGAATAGCCCATATTTTCAAAATAATCACACATAGCTAAATACTGTTGGGCACAATTATCATCATCAGGAAGCGGGGGAGTGAATTTGCTGAATTTAGTGTTGCTTTCAACCTTTAATATATATGACGAAATATGAGGAATATCAAGGGAATTGAAATAATCGAGATTGCTTTGCAATGCATAAAGATTGCTGTTTGGCAAAGCAATCATCAAATCGGCTGAAATATTTTTATAACCCATACTTTTTATGCGATTGACAGCATCTCTTCCGTCATTAGCAGTGTGGGTGCGACCGAGAATTTTCAGTTCCTCGTCATTTCCGCTTTGTAAACCGATGGAAATGCGGTTTATTCCGGAATTAATACCGTATTCCAAAAATTCATCCGAAACATCCGGATTTACTTCGGTAGTTATTTCGGCGTTTGCAGAAACATTAAAATTATCCTTAATAGCATCAAGGAGAGTTTTAATATTTTTGCCTAAGACAGACGGAGTTCCTCCACCGATATAAACAGTGTCAAAAGGGCGGTCGTATTGACCGCCCTTTAATTTAATATCTCCTAATAGGGCAGACAAATAATCATTTTTGAGATTTTCAGAAGGAATAACCGAATAAAAATCACAATAAGCACATTTCTTATTACAAAAAGGAATGTGAATGTAAAGTCCGCTATTATGCAAGAATTTCACCGGTGCAACTTCCCGGAACGGCTGCTGCATTTGCTTCGTCGGTATCTATATGCATAGCAAGAGCATAACTGTCGCTAACTCTTACAACAACATCATCAAAAATAAGAGCTCTGCCCTCAGTAGGGATTTTAACAGAAACAACCTGTTTGTCGGTAAGACCGAATTTTTCACCGTCAGCAACTGTCATATGAATATGACGCTTAGCGGCGATTACACCTTCGGTAATCTCAACTTCGCCACAGGGACCTACAAGTTTACAAGCGCCTGAACCCTTAACATCGCCTGATTCTCTGATTGGGGCTGTAACACCGATTGAACGAGCATCTGTCAAAGATAACTCAACCTGGTCGGCATTACGACAAGGGCCTAAAATTGATGCTTTAACGGAAGCTTTAGGACCTACAATAGTAACCTTTTCTTCACAAGCAAACTGTCCCGGCTGGGAGAGATTTTTTTTGTTTGTTAATTCATGACCTGCGCCGAAAAGAATTTCCAATGTTTCTTTTGTTACATGTACATGTCTTGCTGAAATTTCAACCATAACTTCTTTAGCCATAATTTATAACTCCTTAAATATTTATATTACCATATCATTGTACCACAAATTTCGGTATTTTCAAGTAGTTTTTACTTTTATTATTCAGCCCAGTATTTTCTGTCTAAAGTTCTAAAACGAATTGCAGACAATATATGTTTCTTCTCTATCATTTCGCTTTCCGACAAGTCGGCGATTGTCCGTGCAACCTTTAGTATTCTGTCATAGGCACGGGCACTCATTCCAAGCTCATCAAAGCAACGGTTTAGGTATTTAGATGCATCTTCGGTAAGAACGCAAAATTCTCTTAACATTTTGGGTGTTAAATTTGCATTACAGTTTACGCCGGTACCTTTATATCGGTTAATTTGCAGATTTCTCGCCTTGTTTACCCGTTCTTTAATTTGTGCCGATGTTTCTTCGGTATGATTACCGTTTAAAGATTCGTAATCAACCGGAGGAACTTCAACATGCAGGTCAATACGGTCAAGCATAGGTCCCGATATTTTGTTTAAGTATTTTGAAACCATTTTATTAGTGCAGGTGCAGGGCTTTGTAGGGTGCCCGTAATAACCGCAGGGGCATGGATTCATTGCCGCAACAAGCATAACGGAACTCGGATAAGTAACACTGCCGATTACCCGTGAAACGGTTATTTTTCCGTCTTCGATAGGTTGTCGCATTGCTTCCATAACATCACGCTTAAACTCAGGCAATTCGTCAAGGAATAATACACCGTTATGGGATAAAGATATTTCTCCCGGTTTTGGTACGGTGCCTCCACCCGTAAGTCCGGCAAGAGAAACCGAATGGTGTGGGGAACGAAACGGCCTTTCTGTTACAAGGGGATGTTTTTTATCAAGTATTCCCGCAACCGAATGGATTTTTGTTGTTTCTATGGATTCTTCAAATGTCATATCAGGGAGAATTGTAGGGAGTCGTTTTGCAAGCATACTTTTACCTGAACCGGGAGGTCCGATTAGCAGTATGTTATGACCTCCGGCAGCGGCAATTTCCAGTGCTTTTTTTGCGGCAACTTGTCCGCGAACATCACTGAAATCCGGAAGAAAGTCAAAAGAATCCTTTTCTTCATTTGAAAATGTTGTAGGTGAAAGCTTGGCAGTACCGGAAAAGTGGTCTATTATTTGCTTTACAGTCGATACTCCGAAAACCGATATTCCTTCAATAACAGCAGCCTCCACAGCATTATCCAACGGAACAAAAATATTTGATATATTACTTTGTTTTGCCGAAATTGCCATGGCAATAACACCGTTTATCGGTCTTATTTTACCGTCAAGAGATACTTCGCCTAAAAAGGCACAGTCGGATACGGAAAAAGCAGTTTGCTTCGAGGCATTTAAAATTGCCAAAAGTATAGGCAGGTCATAAATTGCACCCTCTTTTTTCTTGTCGGCAGGTGCTAAATTTATAGTAATTCTTCCGGTAGGGAATTTATATCCGCAGTTTTTAAGGGCTGACCTTACACGGTCTCTTGATTCCTTTACCGCCGTATCGGGTAATCCTACAATATCAAAGGCGGGGAGTCCTCCCGAAACATCGGCTTCAACATCAACCATATAGGATTCAATGCCGAATACGCCGACACTTTTTATACTTGCAAACAAAACATCACCACATTTGTTATCAAATTTCGATTTTATTATATAATCATTTGCATAAATTTACAACAAAAAAATAATCCTCCCAAAATGGGAGGAAAAATTTATTTTACATCCTTTAAATCAGAAAGGGATGTTTCTTCGGGAACATAGTTGGTTATATAGTCTATAATTTCCTGTGGATTGTTTGAAATGAAATAAAGATTTCTGTTTTTTTCGGTCATAAAATGCTCATTAATGGCTTTTTCCATCATATTAATTAATTCGTTGTAAAAATTGTTGACATTGTAAATAGCAATAGGCTTATCATGTCTTGAAAGCTGTTTTAATGTGAAGATTTCGAAAAATTCGTCCAATGTACCCACTCCGCCGGGGGATATAATAAACGCATCGGATTTTTCTTCTAAAAGTTTTTTTCTTTCACGCATAGTTTCGGTATAAATAAACTCGGTGCAGTTGTCATAAAGGGAACCGTCAACAATAAAAAATTTCGGTGAAATGCCTATGACATTGCCGTCAACACTTCTTGCACCTCTCGCAACAGCCCCCATCATTCCACCGGCACCACCGCCGTAAACTACCGTATGACCTTGTTCGCCTAAAAGTTTTCCTAATTTTTCGTTAGCCTCAATATAGCTTTTATCTATACTGTTTGAGGACGCACCATATACACAAATATTCATTATTTTAATCCTCCTGAAATATTTTTTCCATCTAAAATAGCACTTATAAGTTTTTCTCCCTTATATTCGAGGCGGAGAGAAAAAAACGGTCGTTTTTCATTTTCTATAAGTTTAAGAAAGATTTTATCGCCCTCCCAAATAGGAAGAGAAAAAATTTTTTCTATTTCAACCCATTCCAATACTCCCTCATCACATTCTATTATATCACCGGAATAATCATTACAGGTGAAAATGTGCATAAGTTCCGATTCCCATACATCGGATACAAAGGTTACAACTCCCCGATATTCGGCACGGTTTACCGTAAGTCCGGTTTCTTCGAGAACTTCACGGGCATTACATTGTTCGGGACTTTCGTTTTCAAGAAATTTTCCGCCTATGCCAATCCATTTGTCCTTGTTTAGGTCGTTTTCCTTCTTGATTCTATGAAGCATTAAGTAGCAATTATCTTTTTTAATATGACAAAGTGTAGTATTAATCATTGTTGTTCTCTTTATCCGTGTTTTCGTTTTCTTCGCTTTTTTCAATATCTTCGGCTATTGTCTTTACAGAGTATCCGTTAATAAAGAAGGTGTCGGTATCGTTGTTTTCATAGTCGAAAATGTTATTGTACTGAATTTGTTCATATTCCTTAATTGTATCGGTATATTTGGAATTGCCCGACCATTTATAATAATTATTGTCCGAGTCGATATATCCAACCGTATCAATAACCGGAATGGTTTTAGAAAGATTTAAAAGATACTGATTATATTTGGGGAGTTTTACACCGGCAGTTTTTAAAACATAGGAGGAAAGATAATTTACGCTTAATTTATCAATTTGTTCTTCCTTTATATCATAGTTTGCCCAAATAATAAAAGGAGTAATATGTCGGGATTGCTCTTGTTCGGTGGTAAGTCCCGATAAATCCTTTACACCCATTACTTCGGCAATGAATTTTGTTTCCACCGAGGGTTGATGGTCGCCGAACATACAAATAACAGTCGGTTCTTTCACCTTTTTAAAGTAGTTAATCAGTTTTTTAAATGCACTGTCGCTTTGCTTAACAAGGGATAAATAATTAAGAGCTTTTGTGTACTCTTCAGTGGCGGAAGGAATAGAAATGTCTTGTACGAAATTAGATGCAGTTGTTGTATATCCGCCGTGATTTTGCATAGTTACATTAAAAGCAAAATAGGGTTTTGAATTATCTCGGTTTTCAAAATCTTTTATCAGCACATCAAAGTCATAATCATCGCTAACATATTGTCGTATTAACATATTGTTTCTGTCCGGATAATTTTGAGCAATAAGGTTTTGGAGATAATCGGGATTTGAACTGTTTTGAATATAGTCGTCCATAATAGAAATATCAATAAGATTTTCAAGACTCTTAAAACCATTAAATCCCATAAACTTATATACTTCTACCCGATTCCAACCACTGGCATAATAGGGGTGAAATGCCAATGAAGAATAGTTTTGCGCCTCAAGGGTTGAAACAAGCGAGGCGATGGGATTTTTAACATACAGCATAAATGCGTTACTTCCCGAAGGCAAAAAAGCTGTTGAATGACCGGTCAAAAATTCAAATTCGGTGTTTGAGGTACCTGCACCGATTACGGGAACATACAAGTTGCCTTTTACGGTATTCTTTTTAAGGGAGTGAATAAAAGGCATATAATCCTCATTGGTTTCAAAATCTCCCAAAACCTTTAGGTCAGACAAAGACTCGTTCATTATGCAAATAATATTAGGTGTTTTTTCTTTGGTGTTTGAGTCAGGCTGTTGATTTTCTACCTTGCGGGAGATATAGTCGCTTACATCCTTAGGATTGTATCCGCTGGGTTCCGACATATAAAGATATTTGGTGTTGCAGAAAAAATTATAAACAAATCCGTAATTCTTGTAACCCCTTGATTGATTCCAAAAGTCGGGGTTAATTCCCGCATTTGAAAGCACTGGAGTAAAATAAAACAGTCCCATTAATACGGCAAATATTATACCTGCCAAGCTTCTTGTGATTATTCTTGTAATAAGAGAAAACTTCGGCATTTTGATTTTAAATGCAATTACAATAATTAATACAAACAGCAAAGCGGCAATAATCACTATGTTGGGAGGCGAATAGTCATAGGTACTGCCCACATTAATAGCAGTAGTGATGCCCAAGAAATCCATGGGAATAAAGGGTGTGCCTCTAAAATTCATAAGATAAGCATGTGCAATACCTAAACCGCACACCACAGGGGTAACCGAAATAATAGCCACTTTAAGTGAGCCGGTAATAGCAAAAAAGAAAAAGTAAAACAATAACATAAGCGCATAGTTTCCGAGGAAACCGAGATATGTCATATCATAAACCCAAATGCCGTTCAAACATTCGGTCATAGTAATTGATAACACAGGCATTAAGAAAAATAATGCAACATATAAAAACTTGCGTAGCTTTGGATTTTTAAACTCGATTTCAAAAGCGGTAATTAAACCGATAACAAGCGGCAAAACCATGGCAACCGATAATAAAAGCCAACGGGAAGGGGATTTGTCAATCATAAATGAGTCGTTAAAAAAAACAACAACCAATAATAATATTGATGTCAAAATCGAAGCGGTAATTTTTGATTTTTTGGAGGTTTTTATTGTTACTGAATTGAGTAATTTCCTAAATAATTCTAAAACCTTTGTTTTGTTCATTTATATTTTTTCGACCTTTCAGGCAAATAAGCATATTTTAACAAATACATTATATCATAAAAGGATAAAAATACAATACCGAAAATTTTTCGGTTTAAAGGTTTGACAAAACAAAATAAGCCAATATAATTGTTTTAGAGTGGTAAAAAAGGGGACAAGAGATGAAACGATACATTAATTCAAATTATTACTGCAAAAGTGTTTTCGGCCGAAAGGTTTATAAATTGGCATTATCCGCTTCAAATAGTTGTCCGAACAGAGACGGTACTAAAGGGGAGGGAGGATGTATATTTTGTTCTCTTAAGGGTTCAGGCGATTTTGCTTCATCGTTTGATATGTCGGTGGCAAAACAAATTGAAAAAGCAAAACTTAACTTAGGGGAAAAAGGGAAAGGCCTTAAATATATCGCATATTTTCAAAGCTTTACAGGCACCTACGGCGATGTTTCCCGTTTGGAGAAAATATATACCGAAGCAGCACTTCATCCCGAAATTGTGGGTGTTTCCATAGCAACAAGGCCCGATTGTTTAGACAAAGAAGTTATTGAAATGCTTAAAAGGTTAAGTGAAATAACCGTTTTATGGGTTGAATTGGGACTGCAAACGATAAAAGAGGAAACCGCAACATATATTAATAGATGCTATAAAACCGAAGAGTATGACAATGCAATAAAAAAACTTTCAAAATTAAATGTTCATATTATTACCCACATTATTTTAGGTTTGCCCGGAGAAAGCAAAGAGGATATGTTAAATACCGTAAGATATGTCGGCAATAAAACAAGCGGTATAAAACTGCAATTGTTGCATGTTCTTAAAAATACCAAACTTGCCGATGATTATTATAACCGCAAATTTGAAACCCTGAGTTTAGATGAATATTGCGGATTAGTTGCCGATTGCATTAGTATTATTCCCGAAAATGTTGTAATACACAGAATTACCGGAGACGGTCCGAAAAAAGACCTGATAGCACCTGTTTGGAGTGGGGATAAAAAGAAGGTTTTAAACGCCATTAACTCAACGCTTGAAACAAGAGGCATTTTTCCTGCGTGTATCTACACTAAATAAATTTACTAAACCAACATATTTTTATTACAAAATTTATCACACTTTGTTTTCTGTTGTGCTTCTGATAACTAAAGAAAACAGAACTTGATATTTTTTATGCTTATAATCCGTATCTCGGATACACTTTAAAATGGCTTCTATTCCTTTAGTGGCAATCTCATTAATTGGGTAGGACACCGTTGTTAATGATGGTTTAATAATTGATGCAATGGATAAATTATCAAAACCTACCACTGAAAAATCATTTGGTATTTTTCTTTTTTTATCTAAAAATTCAAAATTTTCAACAATGCTTATAACATCATAGGCAAGTAAATCGTGATAACAAAATATTCCGATTTTATCATAACTTGAAGTTTTCCATATAAGTTTATTTACGAATTCTTTTAGTTGCTTAACACTATATTTTCCTTTAGCATCTTTAGGCAATAAAAAAATTATATTCTCTTGAACGGCATAACCTAAAGCTTTTAATTCATCAATAAAGCCATTTAATCTTTCGTCTTTTTTATTGTCTCTTTCAAAGCCGAAATATGAAAACTTTTTACATCCGATTTCAATAAAGTGGTCAGCAACCGTTTTTCCTGCTCTGTAATTATCAACTACTATGCTATCTCTTCCGATACCTGTTATATCAAATCCCAGAGATACAATCGGCAAAGGATAGTATTTAAACCTATCGGAATAATTTTTGGCAACAAAGGGGTCAACAAAAATCCCTTGAACACCGCTTGTAAAAAAATCTTCCAATACATTTTCTATATTTTCCGAAAATCTGATTATTATAGAAAATCCGTTGTTTTCGGCAATGTTTGAAACTTCGGTTATAAGTGATGCCACGAATACATTTTGTAAATCACTTACAATCATTCCAAATGTATTTTTATGAACAATCTTTTTGTTTAATGGGGAGTTTGGATTAATTTGTCCCTTTGTTATGTAATAGTGTTTACCCACTAACCTTATTATCCCTTTACCCGAAAGAATACTCATAACCTTATTTCCGTATTCAAGGGATATTCCGCTTATTTTAGCAAGTTCTCTTGTTGTTAAAAACAAATCTCCGCTATCACCGTAAGTACCCTTTTCTAATTCCGAAAAATACTTATCGGCAATATACTTGATTTTTTCTTTTGACTTCATTGAAATCACACCCCATAGACTGATTATAATCATAAACAGTATAAAAATCAAGAACATTAGTTACAATGTTCTTAAAAATCAAATGCAAATTATTGACTGAAAAAAGTATTATTGATATTATTAAAATATGAAAATAAAGGTGGGTACATTATGAAAAAGTTTCCTATATGCTTTTGGAATTATGCCACATTTGACCAAATGGGCAAAAACCCTGTAAAAGACTGGGTTGATGCAGGTTTTACTATGGCATTATCTCCTGTTTTCCGAAAAGGAATTGACAGTCCGGATAGAATGAATAAACTTCTTGACGAATGTTTAAAAAACGGCATTAGTGTAATTATTGACGATAAAAGATGTAAATGGGACGGTGCTTTAGAAGACGAAGCGAATTATCGCAAGAACTTTACCGAAATGCTTAATGAGTTTGGCAATCATAAGGCTGTTTACGGATTTTATGTTGGTGATGAGCCGAAATCCGACAAAATGGAAGTGGCTGTAAAGGCGGTAAAGATACAAACTGAACTATGTCCCGGCAAAAAACCGTTTATTAACTTTAATCCCTATTACGAAGGAAATGAAGGTTCTCTCGGCGGAAAGGATTTTAATGTATGGGCTCATGATTTTATAAAAGAAAGCGGTTTAAAACAATTTAGTTATGACTGCTATGAACAAATGAATCCCGATGACGCATCTCATAGAGGAATTAATTTTTATTTTCAAGACCTGCTGAAATTTACAGCGGTTGCAAAAAGAGAAAATTTGCCTTTATGGGTTACAAATTTGATTGTTCCTCATTTTAGATTTAAAACTCCCACAGAAGATGATATTCGTTGGCAACTTAATACAACTGTTGCAAGTGGTGCTAACGGAGCTTGGTGGTATTTCCTTTACTTGCGATTGCCCCGTCTTAATTACCGGTTGGCCCCTATTGATGAAAACGGCAATCGTACCGAAGCTTATGAGAGACTTGCGAGAGTTCAAAATATATTCCAACATCAATTCGGAGAACTATTTGCAAATCTAATTCACGACGAAAGTTATCATACATCACTTGCATTTGGCGGATATCCTCTTTTTGAATATAAAACTCATAAATACCTAAAAAAGGTTATTGCAACCAATGAGGTTCCCGGACTCGTTTCGTTTTTCCATACAAAGAACAAGGAAGTTTATATGGCTTTTGTGAATAACTCGACCACCGAAAGTGAATTATTTAAGTTTAAGTTTACAAAAAATGTAAAAGAAATTTACAGGGTTGTTTACGGCCTTTCTCCTGAAAAAACGATTTTAACAGAAAAAGACAAAAATTACCCCGTAATCAAAACCGAAAACGGAAGTTTTGAGACAAACTGCCTTAAGAATGATAATGCCAACAACTGCTTTGACGATAATGGCGAGTTATATAACGAAGCATGGTTGGCACCGGGACAAATGGAAGTATATAGGCTTGTAATAGAATAAGAGGAGAGCAAATATGTCAATTAAACACACAGCAGTAAGCTATTACGGATTTAACTATGTTGAACATGCACGACCTTAAACTTCTTGGAAATCCTTGTGCTTTGACCGTCAGTTCCGTTGATACAGAAAATATTAAGCTAATTCTTTTTCGTGAATTGTATGTTGCCGAATATTTAATAGGTGATAAAACAGAACACATTACCGCATATAAAAACGGAAATAGTGCAAACTTAATTGTCGGATTTAAAAACAAAGCTAAAGCACATATGCAAATCCATTCTTCAAACTACGGAGAAAAACAGTTTCGCCATGAACTGTTTACAACCGATGGTTTTGTAAGCGATAGAGTAGTTGACACCCTTGTTGTTCAACATGCTCTGAATGTATATTCGGAGAAGGGTTATGAGACATTCACCGATGCCGACACCCTGCTTTACGGTCTAACTGAAATCGAACAACAAAAAATATATGCAATATATGATATTTTCCATAGTGAAAATACGGACAGTCTTATTGATGATGCAAAAAGATTGGAAAAAATCGTTAATTTAACACTGTTTGATAATAAGACCTATTATTGTGGGGTGGATTTTTAGTATGAGTGAAAAAAGAAAATTAAAGGTTGCTCTAATGAATTGTTCCCACTCACACGCAAGAGGGTATTATTGGTTTGTAGGCTCGGAGCTTTTTGATGTTGTTGCTTGTTCAGTTCCTTTAGAATATAGGGATAGAATATTTATTGAAAATTTAAACGGCGTTGATATGTTTGAGGATGACGAAGAAATGCTTAATGCTCATCCCGAAATTGAAGCCGTTGTTATGGCAAGTCCGAATTACCTCCATAGACAGGAATTTGAAATGTGTTTCAAAAGAGGAATTGCCGTACTTTCAATGAAGGTTCCAACCCTTCAGCTTGATGAATATAGGGAGATTTTGGCACTTCAGGAAAAATATGACGGAAAATGTTTTATTGAACTTGAAATGAGAAGTTCCGCTGAACTAATAAGGCTCAACGAATTGATAAAAAGCGGTAAAATAGGAAATGTTACTTCCTTTTGCGGTTGGAATTTATCCCACAACCCTGTTTGGTGGCTTAAATGGCACGGTATTCCTGAAGAAATTTACGGAAAACGAGTTCCCATCGAGAAAGACAGCAATATTTATCGTGGCGGTGCATTAACCGACCATCCCCATATTTTTGATGCTATTCAATATGTATTAGATGATGAGATTGAAGAAATATATGCCGAAACAGCTCCCAATATGCGGAATACCGAGGTTGAGGATTTTGCTTTTTTAATCGGTAAAACGAAAAATGGTGTTGTGTTCTCTCTTGACCCATCGTATTCGAGAACCGAAAATCCTGCCGATGTAATCGGACCGGGCTGGGAACAATACCCAAAGCGGGTTGAAGTAAATATTTCGGTTTTCGGGGAAAAAGGGTATATATTAGGCGATGTTTACGGTCATTGGATTCATCACACGGGAAAGCCTAATCATAATTACACTTCGGTTCGTTGCAGTGGCAAAAGCGACCCGAGAGTTAAGGTGTCAGAGGCATTTTATGATTATGTAACAAAAGGCTCGAAACCACCTATTACCTTAAAAGAGCATTATAAAACAATGTGCATTGTAGATGCCGCTTATAGAAGTATTTATGAAAAAAGACCGATTAAAATAGATTATTCATTATAATAATTTTTTTATTTCATTCTTTTATATTGACATTAATTTATCTTTGCAGTACCATTAACACATCGACTTCAAAGTAAATCACATCGTTTTTTTGATAAGCAACAGATGAACTAACGGAGGTTATGGTATGAAATGTAATACTGTTCATTTGAAGGAAAAATATACTTTTTTAGGAGAAAACGGAAAGGATGCAACGGTTGATATTTATTTGCCGTTTAATATGGATGAAATAAACAGGCAAAACGATAAAAGACCTTGCATTGTAATTTGCCCCGGTGGCGGATACAGTTTTTGCTCTCAAAGAGAGGGAGAACCTATTGCGCTTAACTTTTTAAGCGAGGGATACAACTGCTTTGTAATTAATTATTCCTGTGCACCTCATAAATTTCCGAGTCAACTTTTAGAGGTTGCGGCAGTAATGGATTTAATTCATAATAATGAAGCCGAATGGAACTGTGATATACAAAGGATTGCAATAATCGGATTTTCCGCCGGTGGACATCTTGCGTGTCATTATTCTAATTGCTATAACTGCAAAGAGGTTAGAGAATATTTCCCCGACAGTTACCCCGTAAACGCAAGTATTCTTTCTTATCCTGTTATTTCGGCTGACTTTACGATTGCACATAAGGGCTCTTTTTATAATCTTTTGGGTAAACAAGAGTTATCAAAGGAAGATACCGAAAAATTTTCCCTTGAAAATAGGGTTGGCGAAAATACCCCGCCGACATTTATTTGGCACACAGCCGAGGATACCTGCGTACCTGTTCAAAACAGTTTAGTATATGCAAAGGCTTTATCAAAATATCATATTCCGTATGAGTTGCATATTTTTCCTTTCGGTTGCCACGGACTTTCAACCGCTGACAATCAAACAAACGGAGAGTTAGAAGATAAGGTGAAACTAATTCATTCTTGGATTAATGAGGTAAAAGATTGGCTTAAAATTACATTTGCGACAAACTGATAATAATGATATAATGCTTAAATATGAATATGGCAAGTAAGAAAAGAGGTATAAAGGTATAAATGAAACATAAAATTGCAGTTATTGCCGGAGACGGAATTGGTCCTGAGGTTATTAATGAGGGACTAAAACTATTAAAGTCTATTTCAAAACATAATAAAGATATTGAGTTTGAGTTCGAAGAATTTCCTTGGGGGTGCGATTATTATCTTGAAAAAGGTTATATGATGCCGAAAGACGGAATTGAAACTCTTAGCAAATTTGACGCTGTTTTTCTCGGCGCTGTAGGTGATCCGAGAGTTCCCGACCATATATCTCTTTGGGATTTGCTTCTTGTTATCAGGAAGAATTTTGACCAGTATATAAATCTTCGCCCGGTTAGATTATTAAAAGGCGCCCCTTGTCCGCTTAAAGATATAGAATCGGGTGATATCAATATGACCTTCGTAAGAGAAAACAGCGAAGGTGAATATGCAGGAAGCGGAAGTTGGCTATATAAAGATAAGCCAAACGAGGTTGTTATTCAAGACGGTGTATTTTCAAGAGTGGGCTGTGAAAGAGTTATTAGATATGCCTTTGAACTTGCCAGAAGAGAGAAAAAAACCCTTACATCAATAAGCAAAGGAAATGCACTTAATTATTCAATGGTATTTTGGGATAAAATTTTCAATGAGGTTTCAAAAGAATATCCGGATGTTAAAACCTATTCACTTCTTGTTGATGCTGCAAGTATGATGATGGTATTAAGACCGAAGCGATTTGAAATTGTTGTTACTTCAAATCTTTTCGGTGATATTTTAACCGATTTAGGCGCCGCTATTTCAGGTGGAATGGGACTTGCCGCCGGTGCAAATATTAATCCCGAACGCAAATTTCCTTCAATGTTTGAGCCTATTCACGGTTCAGCCCCCGATATTGCGGGTAAGCAGATTGCAAATCCTCTTGCAACTTTTTGGTCTGTAAGCCAAATGCTCGAATATTTCGGTTATGACGAGCTTTCAAAAAAGGTTATTAGTGCGATAGAAACGATTTTGTGTGAAAAGAAGGTTCTGACTCCCGATTTGGGCGGAACGGCGACAACATCTGAAGTTGGTGATGAAATCGTAAGAATAATGTTTTCGTAAAACAAATAAAGAACAGAGTATTAAATGTTGATACTTTGTCAATAACTTAGAAAAAAGAGTTTAAACAAATTATTTGAGTACAAGCAGTCGTTAATAGCGGCTGCTTGTTTGTTGGTATGACTGGCTTCCAAATTCTTATTCTATCAGTTATAATAATATCCACATTCAAAAATCCTAAAAACCTTGACAGCAATCGCAATATTATTATTTGTTGACCTTAAATAACAAGTATGATAAAATAATTTGGAAGTAATATAGTAAAATTTGCGAGGTCATAATTATGGATAATCATTTTGGTGTAATGCTGGATTGCTCAAGAAATGCTGTTTATACGGTGGAAGCAATAAAAAAACTTGTTACATATCTTTCAAAAATGGGATATAACACATTAATGCTATACACCGAGGATACCTACGAGGTTGAGGGAGAACCGTATTTCGGCTATCTCAGAGGTAGATATTCAAAGGAAGAAATTAAAGAGATTGATAACTTTTGCAGGTCAAAGAATATCGAACTGATACCCTGTATTCAAACTTTAGCGCATCTAAATGCTATTTTTAAATGGGATAGATACCGCAATATAAATGATATTAGCGATATTTTGCTTATTGACAATGAAGAAACCTATGAACTGATTGAAAAAATGATTTCTTCACTTTCAAAATCCTTTACATCAAGAAATATCCATATCGGAATGGACGAGGCATATCTTGTGGGATTTGGCAAATATTTGTCCGAGCATGGCGTATGTGATAAATTTGAGCTTTTGCACAGACATCTTGATAGAGTAAATAATATTTGCGAAAAATACGGATTTAAGCCAATGATGTGGAGTGATATGTTTTTTAAATTTGCTTCAGGAGATTACTATGTAAATGACCCTGATGTGATTAAAAAAGAATACGGCAAATATGTTCCTAACGGGGTATCACTTGTGTATTGGGACTATTATTCCACAAACAAAGAAAAATACGATATAATGATTAAGGCACATAAAAATTTCGGTAAACCGGTATGGTTTGCAGGAGGATTTTGGACTTGGGTGGGATTTGCCCCGAAGAACGGTTTTTCCATTGACTTAAGCAAGAAAGCAATTAAATCTTGTGAAGAAAACGGCATTGAAAATATGGTATTTACTATGTGGGGCGATGACGGAGCCGAATGTTCGGCATTTTCTGTTTTGCCCTCAATGTTCTATATTTCGCAAATAAAAAAGGGTATTCTTGATGAGGAAAAAATCAAACAAAACTTTAAGTCGTTATTCGGAATAGAATACGATGATTATTTGTTGCTTGATTTGCCCGGAATTAATGGGGATAGGGAAGTAACCAATCCCGAAAAATATATGCTGTATAATGATTATTTCTTAGGATTTTATGATACAATTGCGGATACAAAACAAGGAAAGATATACAAAAAATTATCGGGAAAATTAGGGGAGTTGTCCTCAAATGAAGATTTCGGACATTTGTTTGATTTTGAAAAGACTCTTTGCGATGTTTTGGCCCTTAAAAACGACATAGGCATTAAAACAAGAGAGTATTATCAAAATAACGATAAAGAAAAATTAAACAAGTTAATTCCCGTTTACACAAAAATTGAAAAACAATTAAAACTGTTAGTAGATAAACAAAGGAAAATGTGGTTTGCCGAAAAGAAGCCTTATGGTTTTGAAGTTCAAGAGGCAAGAATGGGTGCTTTAATACTTCGTACCGAAAGTTGTAAAAACAGACTTCAAAAATTCATAAACGGCGAGATTAGTATAATAGATGAATTAGAAGAAAATTTGCTAATGCCCTCTGTGCGGTATGAAAAAGGAAAGAGTAAAAACATACTGAATAATAGTTGGAACGACAGCTTAATTAATAAAAGCGGTTGGTAGAAAAAAGGACTTTTGGAAAAAATATCCAAAAGTCCTTAAATATTATTGAGTATTTACGGGATGAGCAATCCTTCCTTGACCAACTGATTTAAAAAATCACAAAGTTTATTGGCAATATCATTTTTGTTGTCTTCGGGAAAATCCTTTATTAGTTTTTCCAATACTTCTTCGGGGTTTTCACATTCGGAAATGTAGTTAAGCATTTTTTCTCCCACATCGTTTAGGTGTATTATGCCGTGAAATTCATCACTATTGGCACCGACAGGAACAGCACAAATTTCTCCGTCCATTTCCATAGTTTCAAAATTGTATTTTAGTTTCATAGGTTATACTCCTTATTGCATTAATCCTCATTATACATTGTGATAATTTTTTTAACTATGTAGTATGTTAAATAGCTGCCGAAAGAAAGAAGAATAACAAACACACCTAAAGCCGATTGGTACTTGTTAAACTGCGTTTGGGTTGCACAAAATATGCTGAATATAGATGCCAAAATATAGCCGATAGGATTAAAGGTGAAGTAAACATATTTGTACAGTGGTGTAGCAAATTTATCATAGAACTTGACAATTTCACCCGGGGTGTTCGATGCACCGTAAATGCATAGAGAAGCCGAAATCGGGATAAATCCAATCATATGATAAACATAAGTCAATTGACTGAAAAGTGCCAAAAGAACATATTCGGTGATAGATAACACAATGCCGATTATCAGTAGAATAAAAGGCTTTTTGACGAAGAATTTAGGAATTTTATCAAAATGATTGTGTATTAATCTGCCAAGTAACATATAAGGCATAGCTCTTGTAAAGAAATTGCCGGGAATATAGTTGTATCCAAAGTATGGGAAACCTGTAAATTTTGCAAATTCACCTACAAGAATTGCAACAACAAATAGGGCGATACAAAGAATCCAGTCGTATTTTTTATACTTTCTTAAAATCCAAAAAGCTATTAAGGAATAAAGCGTTGCCTGTACAAACCAAATAGATGAACCGATACCGCAAAACCAGTTGTCAAGAACAATAAAATTAAATATGTTTCTTTTTGAATAAAAGTAAAACGGGTTTCCCGTAGAGAGCCAATAAAAAATCAAGGTAAGGGCAAAATATACGGCAAAAAGAATTAGAAAAACCTTTAAGGAGTGTTTAATATTTTTTCTAAGGTCTGTTCCGTCACGAAGAACTGAAAAACCGTATAATGTGAATAGAACACCGGATGAAAAATAAAAAAGAGGTTGAATTAAATCAAAATAGGGAATTGGTACCGGAAATGTTGTTAAAATAATAAATATCAAACAGATAAGTCGAATAAAATTAAAGGTAGGTAAGTATGTTTTTCTTAAAACCGGTTTGTTTTCCGTTATTTCTGTTATTTCGTTGCTCATACCAAAACATCCTCGCATTCAATTTTTTTGTTGGCAATTTTATAAACCCTCATACATTTTTTAAGTACCGATGGGCGATGTGTTGATACGATAATGGTTTTATTAGGCGAAACTTTTATTACATTTTCAATAACTCTTGCCTCTGTTTCTTCGTCAAGAGCACTTGTCGCTTCATCCAAAAACAATATAGGCGCATCACGAAGTATTGCACGGGCAATACTAAGACGCTGTGCCTGTCCTTCTGAGATACCCCGACCTCTTTCGCCTAAAAATGCGTTAATTCCCACAGGCTCAACAAATTCCCAAGCACAGGCAAGTTTTAGAGAATTAATTATTTCTTCATCGGTTGCATTTTCTTTAACCATTCTCATATTTTCGGCAATAGTGCCCATCATCATAGTGTTGCCTTGCGGAACATAAGAAATGAACTTTCTGAAATCGGCACTCATATCAAAAGAATTTCCGTTGCAATCATTTAATAATATATGTCCCTCGTTGGGTTTAACAAGGCCAAGTAACAAACGGAAAAGTGTAGTTTTTCCTCCGCCTGATTCGCCCAAAACAGCTACAATTTCCCCGGGATTAACCGAAAATACCGCATCGTGATAAACTTTTTCACCGTCAGTATAAGCAAATGTAACATCCTTTAGTATAATTGATAATCCGTTTTCAGCTGTTTCCCTTAGTTTTTTGTAATCCTCTAAATTATGTTCTTCCTTCGGCAAATCTACGATTTCTCTGATACGGTGTGTAGATATTGCTGAGTTAAGCATAGAAGGAATAGTGCCGACTAAGGAGTTGAAGCGGGAAGTAAGAGTTGCTCTTTGACCTAAAAAGAAGGTCATATCACCGTAAAGTATTCTTCCGGTCCAAAGTAAGAACAAGCAGTAGCCAAAAGAACCTAAAGTAACAATTGTTCCTAAAATTGAAAGAAAAATGTTGGTTTTGATTTGAAACATATTGTATTCAAGATTGAATTTTTTAAATTTCTTTTGCCATTCTCTAAGCCTGTTTGACAGGGTTTTCCATACTCCGAAAGCCTTAACAGTGTCCATATTATAGAAACTTTCCATTTCAAAGCTCATCATATTACTGTTAAGCTCTAAAACCTTTTTTCTATACTCCCTTTGTTTACGCAAAACATAGTGAGACATTAATAATAAAAAAGGAGCAGAAAACAGTCCAATCCAAGCCATAATATGGTCCATACGGTAAAGAACGATAAATGTAACAATGAATGTATAGATATTTATTAAAACATTTGGAATCCATGCTATTGCATTACCGCTGACAGTACCCACATCGCCGTTAAATCTATTTAGCAAATCACCGTGTTTATACTTATTAAGTTCCGACCATTTCACATCCACAATACGGTCAAAAATTTCACCCTGAATATCGTTGTTAACAAAAATAGTAATTTTTGCGGAAACACGGCTCATTACCGAACCGAAAACAAGGGAAAAAAATGTAGAGCCCAAAGTTATGGCAATTAAAATGGGCAATTTACTTATTTGCTTTCCGGTGATAATATTAATCATCATACTTGAAACATAAGCCGAGGCTACACCAAGTGTAGAGGAGAGCAGTCCGAGAACAGTGTAAAGTACAACAATCCATTTGTATCTTTTGGTGTATGAAAAAATCCATTTCCAATCGTCAACAAAATCTTTAAATGTTCCGTCGGCTATTTTGTTGAGATATTCTTGTAAAGCGTCGCTTTTAAGAATTTTGTTAAATCCAGTATAATTCATTTATATGACCATACCTTTCAGATAGTTAAAGGCGCAAACCACCGAGAAAAACGGTGTGTTATATTTTGAAAGCTCGAAAGATTTAACTTTCAAACTTATTACATTGAAAATCAGTTACATAATACCCCATTGTTTTAATAGGTCGTTTCTTTCTTTTATCTTTCCGCTTATTGAAAAAGGCTTTACGGAATAACCGATACCTTTTATTGCTGTTTTTTTAAATATAGAGCCTACGGCACGGTGTATCCACATAAGCGGTATGATTATATAACCGATTATACCGAGTTTTTTTAAATGGGGATATTTATCGCAAAGAATTATATAACTCGGGAAAAACAATTTTAAAGCAAAAAATAGTTTTTTGAGACTGTTTGGATTTTCTTTGTTAAACCGATTTATATATTGATTGTCAAGTTTTTCATCTCCGGAGTCATTCGAGAAAGATACTACATTACCTTCCAAAATACTTTTTATGGCAGTATTATAGAATTCATCCGAAATATGTGTAGGCGTCAGGGGAGAAGAAATACCGAAAAATTTATCTACTAAAGCAAAACAGGTTTTGGCAAAGGGCAAAAGTTCGAGATTATTTAATAATATTTCGGTATTAACCCAATCAATATCCGAATTTTTAATCATTACGGCAATATCTAAAAATTGGCGAATTCCGATACCTGACCATAAAATATGCTTTCTTATATGTAAAAGTAAAAAAACGAAATGAAATTCGGTTTTAAGGGTGTGGTAAATTCCATCATCAGTTGTAGAATTTTCCCATGCCATATCGGTAAAAGCAGTATGTATATCTAAATTAAAGTCGTCGTTATATAAAAGCCTATGATGAAGTTCTATTTCAAATTGATTACTGAAAAATATCCATTCGTGATTATTCGAATTTTGAGAATGTGTATTCTCGCGAATAAAACCAAGTTCGGTAATAATTTCGGCGGCTTTCTCTTTGTCTTCCTGTTTTACGAGAATATCAATGTCGCCCATAGCGCGAAGCTCGGGCTTTGGATAATACTTAGCGATTTCAGTACCTTTGAAAATAATATAGGGGATATTCTTTTCGCAAAAAGCAGTATGTAATTGCTTTAAGAGAAACTTTCGATTTAAAGCATAATAAGATACAGCAGCAAAGGAAGAATTTGATGAGCTTAATCTTGTTTGGTAAAATAGAATTGCATCACATTCCTGTGCCCTTGCTAAATCGGATAGGGAATTAATATCTGAATTTTCGGGCAAAACTGTTTTGTTTCCTTCTAAAAAATCAGATAACATATTTAAAAATATTTTTTCTTTAGATGAAAGCATTGATTAACCCTCATTTATAATTTAAGGTAGAAAATAATGGTAAAAAATAATAACTATTAGAAACGCCACCCCGAAAGGGTGGCGTAAAACATATCAATAACCGTCTTAAATTATGAAACAGCAGATACCCACTGGAAGTGGAAACCGTAGTCTTCATTGTAAGACCATTTGTAGACACCGTTAATCGGGTCGGCGTTATCAGAACCGCTGCTATTTTCAGAGTTAAGCTGAGCTCCGAGTTTAAACGAACTTGCGGTAGCATAAAAGAAGTCGGTGCTTGCTTTGAAGTCGGTGGATGAAAGACCGGTTGCCGTTCTAATGTTACCTATAGCTGTGGTTGAATTTACAGTTGAGTTGGTGTAAATCAATTCATCTCCGCAAAAAATCTGACCATCTCCGGCAAGACTATTGTTGAATTGCTTCAAAGTAATAAAAATATCATCTCCGCTTGTAGAGATAACATCACTATTGCTGAAACGAACCACTTTCATTTCAAAATTTTTCATTGCTAAATCCCATTCCTTGCATATTTTTTAAAAGCACAATATAACCCAATGATTACTTGATAAGTATATCATTAGATAGTTTGTTTGTCAAGAAAATTTTTACATTTTTTTCAAAATTTTCCTAAATCAGACAATTGTGGTTAATAGTAAAAAAGACCTTCAAGAAAAATCTCAAAGGTCATTATTGATATCGTTTTTTAATTTGACTGATAATTACAGTTACATCCTAACATATACTAAAATACCCTGTGTTATTTCTCTCACCGTCGTATATTAAAAAAACCGTTCTTGCTGTACTTGAATAATAAGTATTCTTGTGTTATACTATAATTACAATAAATGATTGGAGTCGATTTTATGCAAGAAAGCGTTTATTCTCTTGATGAAATTAAATCAATAATAAAGCCGATTGCTGAAAAATATTTGTTTAAATCTGTTTTTCTGTTTGGTTCGTATGCCCGTGGCGAAGCTAATGGGAATAGTGATATTGACATAATGATAGATACCACAGGAACGGATATTGACTCTTTGTTTAAACTCGGCGAGGTATACGAAGAAATATCTTCGGCTTTTAGCAAACCTATTGATTTAATAACATTATCATCATTGGAGCAAACTCCGATTAGACAAAGCGAAATGAATTTTCGAAACAATATTCTCAGAGAGAGGGTTAGTTTATATGCAGTCGCCTGATATTCAAAGAATCGAACATATTAAGGAGTATTGCTCTGAAATTATCGCTACAATTCAAAGATACGGAGATACCTTCGAAATATTTGATAAGGATTTGGATTTTCAAAAATCAATTTCTTTTAGTATTCTTCAAATTGGTGAGCATGTTGGAAAATTGTCTGATGGTTTTCGTGCAGAAACCAATACTATTAACTGGTCGGCAATAAAAGGTATGCGAAATTTCTTTGCGCATAATTACGGTTCGATGAATAGAATGATTATTTGGAAAACCGCAACCTGCGACATTCCGAATTTGCTTGATTTTTGTAATGAAATTCTAAAATAATAGTGGACACTGACCTACACCCTAATATCAAAGTAAAAACACCTGCCAATAGAGTTGCTTTTGGATTTTTGGCATACGCCGTTAATTACAGCAACCCTATTGGCATATTTTTATTTACTTTTTGAATTTTCTATAGAATGTCCGCGTTTTAAGACTTAGTTTACTTGCAGCTTCTACCGCAGTTGTTAAGGTGCAAGTCCCTATATCGCCCAAGTGCGAAAAACTGTATCAACGGTTCTTCCGATTTTATACCGACAAAACGGTTGTTTTATGTGGGTAGAATAAGCTTGATTATGGGAGTTTAGACAAATAAATGACCTCAGGGATAAAAAATCTCAAAGGTCATTATTGATATCGTTTTTTAATTTGACTGATAATTACAGTTACATCCTAACATTTTGTAAAAAATCTACAATATAATACAAATTAGTCCGCTGCAACCGTCATTAACCACTTTTTCGATTGTTTCTTTAATCCTCATTCTTGCATCGTCAGGCATTCTGGCGAGTTTGGTGTGAAGTCCCTCGTTTACTAATTCATGTAAGGATTTGCCGAAAATATTTGAATCCCATATTTTTTCCGGATTTTCCTCAAATTCACTAAGCAGATACATTACAAGGTCTTCGGATTGCTTTTCACTGCCTACAATGGGACTTACCTCGGTGGTAATATCGGCTCTCATCAGGTGGATAGACGGTGCCGATGCACGAAGTCTTACTCCGTATCTTCCGCCTTGCTTTACTATTTCCGGCTCTTGGAGGGATAGTTCGCTTATATCCGGCATAACAATTCCGTAGCCTGTTGCCTCAACCTCATCTAAAGCATTTTTAATTTTTTGATACTTTGATTTTATGCCTGAAAGTTCGGTAATGCTGTTCATTAACTCTAATTCATCGTTGATATTGAGTCCTGTGTTTTCGGCTAAAATCTTATAAAATAGTTTATCCTTTATGTCAATTTTTATTATCGCACTGCCTTGACCTAAGTCTATGGATACAATCTCGGTTTTATTTATGTTTTGGCTGTCCTCGGCCACATTATTCGCAGGGTTTATATCACTTATTCTTTTTATGCGGTCTGCCCATTTCTTTATGTAATCGGTGATTTCGTTTCTAAGCCAATGGTCAAGGGGTAAGGCATTTATCCATTTCGGGAAATTTACGAAAATTTCTTTGACGGGGAATTCGAATAATACTTCCGATAAAATCTTTTTTATGTCATCGGCGCTTATGTCAAGGCAATTTACCGCAACTACCGGTACCGAGTATTTTTCGGATAGTGAAGCACATAATTGTCTTACGGTTTCGGAATTGGGCTCAACACAGTTCATCAAGACAACAAAAGGCTTATTTGTCTTTTTTATATCCTCAATTATTCTTGCTTCCGCCTCTTGATATTCCTCTCTCGGAATATCGCTTATTGAGCCATCGGTGGTAATAACAAGTCCAATTGTGGAATGTTCGTTTATAACCTTTTGTGTGCCTATTTCCGCCGCCATATTAAAGGGAACCGGCTCCTCAAACCAAGGGGTTTTAACCATTCTCGGTTGGTCGTCCTCAATATATCCAAGTGCGCTTGGAACAATGTATCCAACACAATCCACAAGCCGCACATTCATATTCGCATTGTTTTCGAGACTTATTGTTATTCCTTTTTCGGGAATGAACTTCGGCTCGGTTGTCATAATTGTCCTGCCGGAAGAGGATTGAGGCAACTCATCATTTGCGCGTTCTTTTTGATAGTCTTCTGTAATATTCGGGAGTACCATAGACTCCATGAATTGCTTAATAAATGTGGACTTTCCGGTTCTGACAGGTCCTACAACTCCGATGTAAATATCACCGCCGGTTCTAACGGCAATATCCCGATAAATATTTTCATTTGTCATAATAAAACTCCCTCATATCAGTTTTTACTAAAAGATATGAGAGAGTTTTTTAAATTATTCGTGTTAAATAAAATAATAAACCGTATCCCATGCGGGAACAGAGGGGTAATGTCGCATATATACTTTGTAATCACTGCGAATTGACAGCACAGCCTCGGGTATTTTAATAAGGTCTTCGCTTCGGTGGTAACAGGCAATTTGCATTTTCGGTTTGAAATTTTTTATGGTTTTTTCGGCACCTTTAATAAACCTTAGTTCGGCACCTTCAACATCGGCTTTTATGTATGTTACACCTTTATCGCCGATTATGGAGTCCACTGTTAATATATCGGTTTGAACACCCTTTTCTTTGTCGGGTAAAAAGGAACCTCTTGAGCCTTTCATAGAGAACATAGCCGTTCCGCATTTATCCGAAATGACTGCATTAATCAACTCTGTATTCTTTAAATCCTCGGTGTTTTTTTGAAGCTTAAGAAATGTTTTTTTGTCGGGTTCTACGGCATAAATTTTATTATAATCTTTTGTATATTGCAAAAATTCAGCAACCGTATCACCACGGTAAGCACCTAAATCCAAATAAGTTTCATTATCCGTTAAGTTAAGTATATTGCCATAGGATTCGTCAATAGAGTTTTCACAAGAAAAAAGATACTTAATATCCCCTGAAAGCTTGTAATTTACAATATTTTCAAATGTATGTTTTGATATTTCATCAGCAAGAATACCGCAAACAAAATCGTGGGCGACTTTAGTTTGCCTATAAAATTCGTTGTCAAATAAAACATCTCCGTAAACAGGCACATCCGGAGCAAAAAATTCGTGTTTCTCGGTTATTCTTTTTATATTACCGAAAACTTCCTGCCTTGAAGAACCGAAGCACATCAGTACGGTTAATTTGCCATACTGTTTTTCAAAATCCTCCAATGTCAGCACAGGAAGATTTCTGAAAAATTTATTAGGTCTTGAAAATTCGTCCGATGCAAAAACACCTTTGAATTCTATACCTTTTCGGTTTAAAACATCAATGATTTTATCGGCTCCGTTACCTGTGCCGTATAACACTATCGGAGTTTTTACCCCTTTTAAATATGTCCATAAATCAGTCATATAATTATAAAGAATGTTTTCCTTTGCTGTCGGAAGAAAATCCTACAAATATGAATACAAGACTTGTGCTGATAAGTAAACTTGCAATAATATCGGTTAGCCAATGTACTCCCGAATAGGCACGGCCGAAAATCGAAATAATAATAAATAACGAGCCCAGTATTACAGAAAGTTTTTGAAGCAGTTTGTTGTCAACCATTCGGTTAAACTGAATAATTGCCGTGGCAATTATAGTGCAAATAAGCAATGTGTGGGACGAAGGAAAAGATGCCTCGGCGGCGGTTTCGCCCTCCATAATTATAGGCCTTAAATTAAGAGCTATTTTTTCAAATCCGACATACAGTATTCCGAGAATAACATAAACTCCGCCAAGACCGTATATCGACTTGTCAACCTCGGCAAAACTCTTTCTTTTGATAAGTTGACAAAGTCCTACCAAAGCAAACATCAAGCCTACACCGATAGAAGCAATACCCAACCAATCGGTTATGTCATACCATATAATATTTACGCCTGTTAATTCGTGAAAGCCTATATTAATTTTTGAAAAACCGATATCGGTATCGGTAGCCCCATAATGTGTTACATCAACAACCATAGTAAGTGCTGAAAAAATCAACGATATTACGGCAAAAATACAGCCCAACAAATACGCATTTTTCTTTTTCATAATGATACCTCCAATTAATTACTATGAGATTATAGCATAAAATATTTTATTACTCAATATCAAAGATAAAAAATGTTGAAAAAACAAGAAAATAATGTTATAATTAACCTGTATAATTATACATATAATAAATATTAAGGAGAATTGTTATGAAAAAATTATCGGCACTTGTTATGACATTTGTTTTAATAATTACCGTTTTTTCCGTTTCGGTTTCGGCGAAAAACAGCCAAACGGAGGAATTATCCGAAAATGTCGAGTTCAGAAATTTGCTTATAGAGTGCTTTGAAAACTGCGCGGATTCGGTTGATGTAGAAAAATTCAATTTGTACTTTAACAGCGACGAAGATAATGCAGCAAAGTTTGTCAACGATATAGTTTTTCATACAATGCCGTTATATTTTAATGTTGCTACTCCTATTAGGTACAGTTATAATTCAAATAAGAAAATAATTACAAAATTAAGCTTTACTTATAAGTATTCAAAGGAAGAGAATGTTTCCCGTACCAAACTTTTAGAGGCAAAAAGCGATTCCTTGCTTTTGAATATCAAAGGAAATAACAGTTTAACCGATGTGCAAAAGGCATTACTCATTCACGATAGGTTGATTGAAAACTGCGAATATTGCGTTGACGATTCTTTAACAAAAGATGCGAATAATCATATTTATGATGCTTACGGTGCAATTGTAAATGGCAAAGCGGTATGCGAAGGCTATACATTGGCATATATGTATCTTCTTAACCAAGTGGGTATTAAGAGCAGATTTTGTTCTTCCGCAGCATTAGGACACGCTTGGAATATTGTTACAATCGGCGGTAAGGAATATCATATAGATACCACTTGGGATGACCCTCTGAATGATATTACCGGAAATGTATGCCACGATAACTTCCTTTGTTCAAGCGAAAAATTCAAGACAAATCACAAAAAAGACAATGTTGATATTGATTATGATACTACTCCAAACGACACAACATACGACAATGAGGTATGGAATAATTCGATTTCGGGTTTTCAGTATGTTAGCGGAAACATTTACTATATCGACCATAAAAGCCAAGAACTTAAAAAGTGGAATTTAGGTGCCGATGACGATGTTCTTGCCGATGTTGAGGATTCTTGGAAGACAAGTACAGGCGGAACTTGGAAAGGAAATTTTGCGAGACTTTCAACCGATGGGGAATACCTTTACTATAATCTCAGTACGGTAATTGATAAATACGATTTATCTTCATCAAAGTCAACCCTTTTGCACAAACCCGATTTGACCGGAAAAAACGGCTATAATATTTTCGGCTTTATGTATAAAGACGGCTATTTGATTTATGAACTCAGCGATACGCCAAACTATGAAATCGATACAAAAGAAAAAACGCAGGTTAGGTTTTTACTTTCGGAGCTCATAAACAATCTTGCTCGATTGATTGTTGACGGAGACGATGTTTTGTACTATAACAACGGTTTATTCCAAAACAAATTTATCGGTATGGTAATGATTGATGATGTTTGGTATTATATCGTTGAGGGTAAGGTTGCTTTTGACAGAGATGTTTTGATTGAAAGTGAAGGAACCGTATATCACGCCAACCACGGTATTATAAATACAGCCGAAAGACCTCTTATTTTCAAACTATCGGAAACCGAAATGTTTTATATTGACAAGGGTATGAAGGATATAAACTTCACAGGTCTTTTCGACTTTGAAGGTAATACCTATTATGTTGTAGAAGGTGATGTGTATTACGGAGAAGAAATCTCACTGCTTAAGCTTGATGATATAAATTATTGTATAAGATACGGTATTGTAGATAAGACGGTAAACGGAAGTTACAAATCTGAAGAAACCGGAATCATATACGATATTGAAAACGGTATTGCAACAATTCATACAAAACATACCGGCGGTAGAGCAACCTGTAATTCCAAAGCAATATGTTCTATTTGCGATGAAGAATACGGCGAATATGACCCGGATGTTCATACTTTTGAGGATAAACTTCAAGGTAAATGCAGTAATTGTTCTTATGTCAGGTATAAAAACTTAACTTTAGTAGATAATGAACTATACTTATTTGACTCTTCCTCGGGAGAATTAGACGATTCCGTACAAATACGAACCACAAATGAAAATATATCAAATGGCGATAGAATTATATTTTTAAAAGGACAAAATATTTGTTTTGTAAACGGCGTTATTCCTAAAGATGAAACCTTTGTAAATTACGGTGGATATTCATTGTATATCCAAGACGGTGTATTTTACAACAACAATGGCGTTAAATTAATTTCGTATGAAGATAAACTTTATTACTGTTATAACGGTGTTCATTATACCGATGTAAACGGTGCAATAGAATATAAGGGCGAGGTTTATATTGTTACCGACGGTATTGCTTCACTACATTCTACCCATAAGTGGAATAACGGAGTAATAACAAAAAAGGCGACCTGTACCGCAGAAGGAACAAAAAAATTAACCTGTTTGGAATGCGGGACAAAAGAAGATGAAATAATCCCAAAGGTAGCTCATAATTATCAAACAACCTGGACAAAAGACGGCACATATCATTATCATAAATGTGCTAATTGTTCGGCATGTAAAGATAAAGCGGCCCACTCTTATACCAATAAGGTAACACAGGCAACATTCTCAAAAAACGGAGCAATAACTCCTACTTGTACCTGTGGTGCAAAGAAAACTGCAACGGTGATTAATAAACCTGATGCGGTCGTTTATAAATACAACTGGGAATATACCGGCAAGGCAATTCTCCCTTCGGTTAAGGTTACAGATGCTAATAACAAGACCATAAGTAAAACAGGTAATTACGATTTAACATACAAGAATAACACCAATATCGGAAAAGCAACTATAACAATAAAGTTTAAGGGTAATTACAGCGGCACTCAAACTTTCATCTTTGCAATCAATAAGCCTACAATAAAAGCCACAACCATTTCAAAAGTTACCTCTGCAAAGAAAGGCTTTAAGGTTACTTGGAAAAAGCAAAGTGTTACAGGATATGAAATTCAGTATGCAACAAATGCTAATTTCAAGAGTGCAAAAACCGTAAAGGTAACATCATACAAAACCACAAGCAAGAGTATTTCAAAGCTGACCGCCAAAAAGAAATACTATGTTCGCATAAGGACATACAAAAAAGTGGGCAGTAAGACATTTTATTCCGCTTGGAGTAGTAAAAAGACCGTTACAACAAAGAAGTAATATTTGTCTTTGCGGTCTATGCCTTATAAGAAAGGTTTGTTAATAATGGAAAAGTTAAAAAAAATCAATAGAACAGTAGCTTTTATTCTATCTTTTTTAATAATAATAGTAGTTTTTCCGCTGACGGTTTCGGCGGAAAACAGCCAAACTGTTCAACTCTCTGAAAATGCCGAGTTTCGAGCTTTGATTATTGATAGCATTGAGGACTGTAAAGCAACCGTTGATGTTTCAAAGTTCAATCTGTTCTTTGACGGCGAAGATTATACGGCTATAGACCAAATAAACGATGTTATTTTCCATACAATACCAAACCAGTTTAATGTACGCACACCTATTGGTATCAGCTATAATAATACGCAAAATAAAATAACAAAACTGACTTTTACATATAAGTATTCAAAGGAAGAGTATATTTCCCGTACCAAACTTTTAGAGGCAAAAAGAGATTTATTGCTTTCAAATATTAAGGGCAACATTTTTTTGACCGATGTACAAAAAGCCCTGCTTATTCACGATAGGTTGATTGAAAACTGTGAATACTCTATGGATGAAGATGCAAAAAGCGATATAAACAATCATGTTTTTGATGCTTACGGTGCTATTGTAAACGGGGAAGCAGTATGCGAAGGATATACATTGGCATATATGTATCTTCTTAACCAAGTGGGTATCAAGAGCAGGTTTTGTTCTTCCAAAGAATTAGGACACGCTTGGAATATTGTTACAATCGGCGGTAAAGATTACCATGTGGATTTAACCTACGATGACCCTATTTTTGATATTACCGGAAATGTGTCTCACAAAAATTTTCTTTGCTCAAGTGATAAAATCGGGACAAACCATTTCTGTGAAGACGGAACGGATTACGATACAACACCAAATGATAAAACCTACGATGATGCTTTTTGGGTGAATTCTTATACGGGATTTCAGTATGTAAACGGTAATATTTATTATATTGATAATAAAAGCGAAAAACTAAAAAAGTGGAATTTCGGTACTGATGATATTCTCGCCGATGTTGATGACAACTGGAAAACATCCAGTGAGGATTATTTTTGGGGAGATAATTTTTCAAGACTCTCAACCGATGGAAACAACCTCTATTACAGCTTAAGCGATTCAATATATAAATTTGATTTGTCGGAATCCGAGTCCTCTGTTATTGAGTTGACCGATACACCAAGCGAACCGGGATATAATATTTTCGGATTTATATGTCGGGACGGGTATTTAGTATATGAAATTACCGATTCGCCGTATTATTATTCAACCACCAAAAAAGACAGTCAGCATATATATGAACTACCCGATATTTCAGATACTTTACCGAGATTGCAAATAAAAGACGGTGAGTCTTTGTATTATAACAACGGTAAACATCAAAGTGACTTCACCGGAATAGTAACCATTGATAATGTTTCTTATTATATTGCAGACGGCAAAGTTGCTTTTGATAAAGATATTTTGGTTGAAAACACAGGGAAGAAGTACCACGCTAATCACGGTGTAATTAATCCCGAAGAAGAGCCGTTGATTTTTAAAGCATCCGAAACCGAAATGTATTATATTAACGGCGGTGTTAATGACACAAATTATACAGGACTTTTTGACTTTGAGGGCAGTACCTATTATGTTGTAGACGGTGTTGTATATTATAGCGAAGAAGTTTACCTGTTGGGGCTTGAAAGTAAAAATTATTGTATTAAATGCGGTATTTTGGACAAAACGATAAACGGTACTTTTTATTTCAAGTCAACAGGAAAATACTATGATGTTACCAACGGAATAGCATACGCCCATACAAATCATATCGGCGGTACGGCAACCTGCAATTCCAAAGCAATATGTTCCATTTGCGGTTTGGCATACGGAAGCTTTGACAAAAATGTTCATACTTTTAAGGATAACCTTCAAGGTAAATGCAGTAATTGTTCTTATGTCAGGTATAAAAATTTAACTTTAGTAAATAGTGAACTATACTTATTTGACTCTTCCTCGGGAGAATTAGATAATTCCGTACAAATTCTAACCACACCCCAAGATATTTCAATAGACGATGAAATTGTTTTTTTAAAAGGACAAAATATTTGTTTTGTAAACGGAGTTATTCCCGAAGGGGATATACTTGTAAATTACGGCAACAGTTTGTTGCACATAAAAGACGGTATATTTGATAATAAAGAAGGTGCCGCTTTAGTTCAATATAATAATCAATTGTATTATTGTAATGACGGTGTTCATAATCCCGATAAAAAAGGAATTGTTCTATATAAGAATAATACCTACTCTGTTAACAACGGTATTGCCACCTTGCACTCGGTTCACAATTGGGACGACGGAACAATAACAAAACCTGCAACCTGTATCGCAGAAGGAATAAAAACATTTACTTGTAAAGAATGTAAAACAATCAGAATCGAAACAATAGAAATTACCGACCACAGTTACCAAGCGTTTTGGTCAAAAGACGGAAATAATCACTGGTATAAGTGTGCAAATTGCTCAGCAACAAAAGATATAGCTTCACATATTTTTGATAATGACTGCGATGGAATGTGTAATATATGCGGATATACCAGAAATGTTTCTCATAATTATGTTTATAACAGCGCCGAAGAGAAAAACAGTAATATACATACGGAAAAATGTACCGTTTGTAATGATACAAGACCTGTTTCCCATTCAGGCGGAATAGCATCTTGTACCAAAAAGGCGGTTTGTACTGTTTGCAGTGAGGAATACGGCGAATTAGCACAGCATATTTATGAAACTAATTGGTCGCAGGAAAGCAATATCCATTTTCATAAATGTAAAAACTGTGATGCAAGAAACAATGTCGACAATCATATATACAGTAGTGTTTACGATACATCCTGCAATGAATGCGGTTATACGAGAACTATAGCATCGCATAATTTCGAGTACGATTCTTCTGGTGTAATTAATTCATCCGGCCATACGGAAAAATGTACCGAGTGTAATGAAACTATACTGATTTCCCATACCGGCGGGACTGCAACTTGTTGCGATAAAGCAGTATGCGAGGTATGTGGAACTTCTTATGGGGAAAAGGACAAAGATAATCATACAGGTTCTCTTAGCGGTTATTTCAAAGATAAAGATAACCATTGGAAAGAGTACAGTTGTTGCGAACAAAAAGTGGCAAACGAATCCCACGAATACGATAATAACTGCGATACAACCTGTAATACCTGCGGTAATAAAAGAACTGTAAATCCCCATAGTTATGTTTACGATTCGAGTAAACTAAAAACCGCTACAACCCATACCGAAAAGTGTCAATACTGCGGTGTTA
Organism: Ruminococcaceae bacterium UBA1734; assembly: GCA_002315765.1. GTDB lineage: Bacteria > Bacillota > Clostridia > Oscillospirales > Acutalibacteraceae > UBA737. Next base: position 1,085 of record DCIE01000060.1, on the reverse strand, counting down.
CGAGAAATGTTTCCCATACCGGCGGAACTGCAACTTGTACCAAAAAGGCGGTTTGTACTCTTTGCGGAACATCTTACGGTAGCTTAAAGGCACATAGCTACGGTGCATCAAAAACTACCAAAGCAACATTTTTAAAGGATGGAACCATAACCCAAACCTGCTCCTGCGGTGCAAAGAAAACCGTATCAACAATTTATCGTCCTAAGACAATTACCCTGTCAAAAACAAGTTTAACCTACACCGGCAAGGCACAAAAGCCTACTGTTAAGGTTGTTGATACAAAAGGCAAAGTAATAAGCGCAAGCTACTATACCGTAACATATAAAAATAATACCAATGTGGGAACCGCTACTGTAACGGTTACATTTAAGGGTAATTACAGCGGAACCAAAAACCTCACCTTTAAGATTGTTGCACCTACGGTAAAAGCCGCAACTATTTCGAAGGTTACCTCTGTAAAGAAGGGCTTTAAGGTTACTTGGAAAAAGCAAAGTGTAACAGGATATGAAATTCAGTATTCTTTAAAATCCAACTTCAAGAGTGCAAAAACCGTAAAGGTAACAAATTATAAAACTACAAGCAAGAGTATTTCAAAGCTGACCGCCAAAAAGAAATACTATGTTCGCATAAGGACATACAAAAAAGTTGGCAGTAAGACATTTTATTCCGCTTGGAGTAGCAAGAAAACCGTAACAACAAAATAAATAATAAGACTCCCTTCCTGATTATTTTTAGGAAGGGAGTTTTATATATTATGCAATATCGTCCCCTACGGTGAGCCAAAAA
>DCIE01000060.1:0-187 GCA_002315765.1 Ruminococcaceae bacterium UBA1734 | reverse complement strand
TAATAAGACTCTCTTCCTGATTTTTTGTTAGGAAGAGAGTTTTTTAATGCCCTATGCTTTAAGTAAACTGATTTATAAACTTAGGCAACCCGATTTATATAATATTTTCGTAGCGGAAGGTCTCTGCGCCCTTCGAAAACACAAGCCTTTTCCAAGTAGGGGGGACCGCTTTAGCGATTGAATATAT
>DCIE01000038.1 GCA_002315765.1 Ruminococcaceae bacterium UBA1734 | reverse complement strand
CCGGTTTGTCGAGCCAATCAAAAAATGAGCAAATTGATTTTTCACCTCTAAAAAACGACATTCGGTCTTATATATGAAAAAAGCATCCTTCGGGGTGCTTTTTTCAACGAAATAAATCCCTGTGCTGTTTGCATAGTAGGATACGGAAATATGTGATGATGGGTAAAAACCTACCTTTTGATTGTCCGCTTAACGATTTATATCATCCATACGGGAACAATAAAATTTTCACTGTTTAATGCGGACAGCTTCGGGCGCATACAAATGATGGCGCCGTTACCGCGTGGAACGGATGCTTTGTCGAGTAGACCGAATGCCGAGAGAAGCTCACTGCCGGGATTAACTGAGCGTTTGATTTCCAACGGATGAAGCATTCCGTCGCTTTCGATTACCATGTCAATTTCGTTGGAATTGCTGTCCCGGTAGTACCACAACAAACATTCCTTGGCATTATTATGATAAGTTTTTATTAGTTCGGAAACGACATAGTTTTCAAGAATTGCACCGTTTATTGCACCATTTGCAAGAATATCAGGCGAAGAATACTTTGTCAGATATGCAACAAGCCCTGTATCGAAGAAATACAGCTTTGGTGTTTTTACGGTGCGTTTCAGAAGATTATTTGAATAAGGGCGCAAATAGAAAATCACATCGGATTTTTCCAAAACTTGCAACCAGCGTTTTGCCGTATCGTCGGAAACTCCGACATCCTGTGCTATGTCGTGAATGTTGAGCATCTGTCCGGCACGGCAGGCAGCGGCACGAACGAAATCACGGAACAGAAGCGTATCGGAGAGCTGTACTTGTTCCTTTACATCACGGTCAATATAGGTTTGCAGATAACTTGAATAGAAAACATCACGGTCGGAAAATTTGCCACTGATAAGTCCGGGCATGGAGCCACGCCAGATACGATTATAGATTTCTATTAAATCTGCCGGAGCATTTGTCTTTTCTCTCGCTTGAAGCAAAGGCAAGTCAACGGAAAATGCTGTGCATTCACCGGTTCCGTAGATTTCGTGCTGCGATAGACTTGACATATGAAGAATCGCCACTCTGCCGGCAAGAGATTCCTGCGCAAGTTCCATCAGCTTAAATGCCTGGGAACCGGTCAGCCAATAGGTGCCGGGTTCGGCACCATTGTCAATCTCAATTTTGATATAGGAAAAAAGCTCGGGTGCGTATTGCACTTCATCAATCATAATCGGTTTTTTGTGAATGGTGAGGAACATTGCCGGATCTCGCTTGGCAAGGGAACGCTCTTCTAAGTCATCAAGGGATACATATTCCCGTTCTTCACTCATCAGTTGTCGCAAAACGGTTGTTTTTCCCACTTGTCTCGGTCCTGTGATAAGAATGCAGGAATACTCTTTCGACAAAGCAAGTATTTTATTTTCCAAATCGCGTCTAATATAATTCATATCGTGCTCCTCCAAACGCTAAAATACGATTGCATCTTATTTTAGCATAAAATGGCCACCGTGTCAACGCTAAAATACGATACAATCGTATTATTTCCTAAAACGCACTAAAATAACCTAAAAGGCGTATTGAAATCGGTATAACTCTTTGAAATCAAAACTAAATGCAAGGAGGCAAAACACTGTTGAAAATATTTTTCTCAAAAAAATCCTACAAAAACTTTACAGAGACCCTCTTTTTGTTTTGCTTGAAAAAAATGAGGTTTTGGTGTATAATTATATCGTATTATTATATATTGACGAACGGTCTGATAAACAATGAATGAAAGAACATTAAAAATAAGTGAAAAGTTGGAAAACGGCGAGGCTTTTTTAGTGAAAAGCGACGCCAACAGATTTTACTTTACGCAATTTTCTTCAAGTGCGGGAATTGTAGTTATTACAAAGGAAAATGCTTATTTTTTAATTGATTTCAGATATTTTGAAAAAGCGCAAAAGACGGTTAAGGATTTTTCGGTAATTATGCTTACAAAAACCTTTTCTCAATTAAACCGAATATTCAGTGAAGATAAGATTAAAAAGGTATATTGTGAGTGTGATTGTATCAGCTTTTCGGAGTTCTTTACCTACAAAAACAATATCACATCGGCAGAACTGTCTTCCGATAACAAATTCGGAAGAATTACCGAGGAATTAAGAAGTGTAAAGGATAAAAAAGAAATAGAAAATATCAAACTTGCTCAAAAAATAACAGATGATACTTTTTCTTATATTTTAAATAGAATTTCGGCGGGAAGAACCGAAAGGGATATTGCCCTTGATATGGAATTCTATTTAAGAAAGCAGGGAAGCGACGGGGTGGCATTCGACTTTATTGCGGTATCGGGGAAAAACTCCTCCTTGCCCCATGGAGTACCCACCGAAAAGAAACTTGAAAAGGGCGACTTTTTAACCGTGGATTTTGGTGCAAGGGTGAATGGATATTTAAGCGATATGACAAGAACCGTGGCTGTCGGCAATATATCCGATGAACAAAAAAAGGTTTACCATACCGTTTTAGATGCACAGAAGGCAGCATTTACCGGCATTAAACCGGGCGCTGTTTGTAAAGAGGTTGATGCCCTTGCAAGAAATCTTATTGACAGCAGCGGCTTTGAAAATTGTTTCGGTCATGGTCTCGGACATAGTGTAGGAATAGAGATACACGAAAATCCGTCCTTTAATACAAGATGCGAAACCCTGCTTAAAGAAGGTATGGTAATTACCGTGGAGCCGGGGATATATATAAACGATAGATTCGGCGTCAGAATAGAAGATATGGTTTTAGTAACCCATAGCGGTTTTGAAAATTTAACCCATTCAAGCAAAGAATTGATTGTGATTTGAGGTAACAAGTAATGAATTTCGGCGGAAAAGTAATTGACGGTCATATGCACTTTTTTAAAATGTTTGACGAAAACGGAAAAACTATGTTTGAAAAGTATGACGAATATCAGGAAAAATACGGTTTTAAAGCTATTAATCTATGTTCGATACCCTTTGGTTATGCCGATATAAGCAATAATATTTTGGCGGCTATGTATAAACTTCACAACCCTACTGCCTATGCTTACGGCGGAATAACCTTTGACACATTTCCCGTTAAGATTCCGGTAAAAAAAGGCTTGGAACCCGAAACTCAATATGAAGAGCTTATGGAAATCGGGTTTGACGGAGTTAAACTTTACGACTGCAAACCGAAGGAACTGAAAATGCTCGGTATTTTCCCCGACAATCCCTTTTATGAAAAAATGTTTGCAAAAGCCGAAAAAGAGGGTACGCATATTATTTGGCATGTGGGAGACCCGGAAACATTTTGGGATATTGAAAAGGCGCCAGAATGGACCCATAGACAAGGATATTTTTACGGAGACGGAACATATCCCTCTAATAAGGAAATTTATGACGCAGTATTAAGGGTTCTTCAAAAACACCCGAAGCTTAATGTTACATTTGCACATTTTTTCTTTTGGTCGGATTATCCCGAAAGACTTGTGGATTTGTTTGAAAAGTACGAAAATGTTTCGATAGACTTGGTTCCCGGTTCCGAAATGTACGCCGGAATTCTTGAGAATTATGATTTTTACAAGGATTTTTTTGTTAAGTATGCGGATAGAATACAATACGGCACGGATATAACCTTTCCTGTTAATGAGCCTTATTGGGAAACTCTTGTTACCGAGGTTTACAATTCGGTGGCAACCGACAAGGATATAGAAATTTACTGTGTTAAGGGTAAGGGACTTGATTTGCCTAAAGAGGTTTGCGATAAAATACTAAAAGAGAATTTTTTAAGGACTTCTAAATGCCCCACACCAAAATCCATAAACAAAAAAGCACTTAAAAAGTATATTGAGAAATACGCTTACTTAATAGAAGATAAAAGGACTAAAGAATATATTTTGAAATGTGCTGAAAACTACTAAAGCGAGGTAGAAAAATGCTTATTAACGCACTAAAGGGTACCACGGATTTTACGGGAATAGTTGTGGGAATACTATCTTCCCTTGTGGTAATATTTTTAACATTACCCATTCACGAGTTTGCCCATGGATTTGTGGCAACTAAATTAGGGGACCCAACACCGAGATATCAGGGCAGACTAACCCTAAATCCTTTAAGGCATATTGACTATATGGGTGCATTGGCTATTTTGCTTTTCGGTTTCGGTTGGGCAAAACCTGTTCAGGTTAATATGCGAAACTTTAAAAATCCCAAAAGAGATATGGCTATAACCGCCCTTGCAGGACCCGTGTCGAATATCATTGTGGCTTTTATTGCAACATTGATTAATTTTGCCGTTTATAAGTTTTTGTCTGCCTACGCAGTTGTAATATATGTAATAATGTTTTTTTCATATATTGTGCAAATAAATGTATATCTTGCGGTTTTCAATCTTATTCCCGTTCCTCCCCTTGACGGTTCAAGATTGCTTAACGCATTTTTGCCTGACAGAATTTACTATCGTCTTATGCAATATGAAAGATATATTATTTGGGGAATGTTCCTTCTTGTATATATGGGCGTTTTCGATAAACCGCTTAGTTTGGCATCATCGACTATTATTAACGGACTTAGCAAGGTTGCAGGGATGATTTTCGGAATTAATTAATTTGAGGTGATGTGCAAAAATGGAAACAGAAATTTCCTATAAAACCCAAGGGTTTGAAGGACCGCTTGACCTTTTGTTGCAGCTGATTGCAAAAAATAAACTTAATATTTTCGATATTAACCTTTCGGTGCTTATTGACCAATATCTTGAGCAAATAGAGAAATTCAAGCAGGAAGAAATGGATATTTCCAGCGAGTTTATTACTATGGCATCCAGGCTTATTTATATTAAAACGGTAAGTCTTTTGCCTAAGCACGATGAGATTGAGCAACTAAAGGAAGAACTTACGGGAGAACTGATTGAATACCAAATTTGTCGCCAAATGGCACAAAAACTGTCGTTAATGACCGATGGATTTAATACCTTTATAAGAAAACCCACGGTATATGAATTTGATAAGAAATATGAACTTGTAAGCTCGGCTGATATTTTATTTGATGCATATATTCAGGCTGTAGGCAGGGGTAAGAGAAAATTACCGCCCAATGTGGCACCCTTTACAAAGATTGTGGCAAAAAAGATTTTTGCCGTATCTTCAAAAATAGTTTTTGTAATGAGAACCCTTGTTAATGGAGGAAAGAGCAAACTTTCTTCTCTCTACAAAACCGCAAAGAGCCGTTCCGAGCTTGTGGCAACCTTTCTTGCGGTGCTTGAGCTTTGCAAGGATAACAGAGTCAAAATATCGGGAGATAGTGATGAAACCGAGATTAATTTAATTAAGGAGGCAAAAGATGAATAAGCAAGAAAAAATTTCAGCCTTGGAAGCAGTGCTTTTTGCCTCGGGCGAACCTATGAGTATTGATAGGTTGTCGGGTATTTTTGAAGAAAAACCGGAAAAAATAGAAGAGATAGCAAAAGGTCTTGAAAGTCGACTTATAGAGAATAAAAGCGGTGTTTGTCTTGTAAAACTTGAAAACACCTATCAACTTGCTACCGACAAAAAATATGCCGAGTATATTAAGACGGCTTTTGACATTAAGAGGAGAACTCCGCTTTCACCGGCCGCTTTAGAGGTGCTTTCGGTTGTAGCATATAACCAGCCGGTTACAAAAGCCTTTGTGGAGCAGGTTAGAGGTGTTGACTGCTCGGGAGTTATGACAACCCTTGTTGAAAAGGAACTTATAGAGGAAAGAGGAAGACTGGAGCTTCCGGGACATCCCATACTTTACGGCACTACCAAGAATTTTTTAAGATGCTTTGGTATAAGTGATTTGTCGGAACTGCCGAAGCTTCCCGATTCGGGAGAAGCGGTTAACGACATAGGTGAACAACTTAAAATTGCCGATGATACGCAGGAAGAAATAATTAACGGAGATAATTAATTTTGATAGCAGTATATATTGTTTGTGCCGTATTGCTCTTATTACTTGTATTATTATTATTTATGCCGATTGTTATTGAGGTAAGGGTAGGAGACGATTCCTCGGCAAAGATTTATCTTTTCGGCATTAAGTTGCTTGATACAAAAAATCCGAAAAAGATAAAAAAGGAAAAGACAATCAAAGAAAAATCAAAAAACACAAAGCCTTCAAAAAAAGAAAATAAAATCCTTGAGTTTTTTAAAACCAAAAAAGAAGAAAAAGGATTTTGGCAAACCTTTGTTATTGCTACCGATTTAATTAAAATAGTTTTAAAAAGCCTTAAAGGTATTCTTAAAAAAGTTGGTTTTGAAAACCTTAATATCGGTATTGTTGTGGCAACTGATAACGCCGTCGATACGGCAATAAAATACGGTGCGGTTTGTACGGCGGTTTATCCGCTGACCTCGTTTGTTTCAAACGAGAGCAATGTAAGACTTAAAAACATAAGTATTACAGCAGACTTTAACAAAACCGATTTTGAAATAGATTGTTATTTTAAAGTTAAGATTAGAATTATAGTCGGTGTTATCGGTGCTTTAAAGGGATATAAAGAAATAAAAAAATATTTAAAAAATAACGCACCAAGCGTACAGAAAGGAATTTAAGAAAATGAGTGAAAATAAGATAGGTCAAATAATGGACTCCACACTTAATAATCTCAGAACAATGGTGGATGCCGATACTATAATCGGTACACCTCTTACCGTAGACGGAATTACACTTATTCCGGTTTCAAAGGTTTCTTTCGGAGTTGCTACCGGAGGCAGTGATTTTGCAAGCAAATCATCCTCGGGACTTTTCGGAGGAGGCGGAGGAGCCGGTGTTACCGTAAATCCGGTTGCATTTATTGCCGTAAGCGACGGGAATGTAAAAATGATGCCAATTTACAACGAATTAGGCACTATTGATAAAGCGGTAAGTATGGCACCTGAATTGTTGGACAAGGTAAAATCTCTATTTAAAAAAGAAAAAAACAAGCATGATGTAGAATAAAAAAATTTCCTCAACATATTATTTTTTGTTGGGGGGATTTTATGAAAAAATTGTGTTGCTTTGTTTTAAGCCTTATTATTTTTTTCGGATTTTTTCAAATAAATATCAATGCCGACAGTGCAAAATCTTATGTGGTAATAAACGGCGATACAAAAGAGATACTTTTGGCTAAAAACTCAAATATGCCGCTTCCTATGGCGAGTACTACTAAGATTATGACGGCGTTGCTGATTTGTTGCTACGGAAATTTAAAAGAAACCGTAAATGTTTCCCCTTTGGGAATAGGTGTTGAGGGTACCTCCTTAGGCTTGAAGGCAGGGGATAAAATAACCCTTGAGGATTTACTTTACGGTATGATGTTAACCTCGGGAAATGATGCTGCCAATACGGCGGCAATACATATCGGAAAAAGCATTGACGGATTTGTGAGTTTAATGAATAATAAGGCAAAGGAATTATGCCTTAAAGACACGGTTTTTGAAACACCTTCGGGACTTGATAAAGGTGAGCATCATACAACAGCTCTTGACCTTGCAATTATAACAAAAAAAGCTATGGAGTATGAGGCTTTCAGAAAAGCGGTGTGCTCAAAGAGTGCTACGATTAGGTTTGGAAATCCTCCCATAGAGCATAGAATAACAAATCATAACCGATTGCTTAAGGAATACGATGATATAATAGGCGTTAAAACGGGATATACCAAAAAATCCGGAAGATGTTTGGTTTCGGCGGCAAAAAAAGGCGGAAAATATGTAATAGCGGTTACTCTAAATGACCCGGATGATTGGGATGACCATCGGGAGTTAATTGATAAGGCGTACGAAAAATTAAGTCCTGTTGTTCTCGAAAAACAAACAGTAAAAATCCCTATCGTGGGTGGAAATCAAACCTTTGCCGAGATAAAAATAGCGAAGAAAGAGTTTTTTACCTACGATTTAAAAATAAAAACCGAGATTTTTTTGCCGAAATTTTTATATTCCCCTACTGTTGAAGGTGAAAAAATCGGTTTGGTAAAATATTGTGCAGACGATACGGTGTTGGCACAGGAAAGTATAGAATTTAATAATAAAATTTCCCATAATGAGGACAGCAAAAGTATGTTTAAGGAAATTTTATTATGTATTTTAAGGAGTATTAATGAAAGACAATAAGGAAAGGCTGCAAAAATTCCTTTCGGAATGCGGTGTGGCTTCAAGAAGAAAATCGGAAGAATTAATAAGCGAGGGAAAGGTTAAGGTAAACGGCAGGATTGCCGGTTTGGGTGATAAGGTTGACCCGAAAAGAGACAAGGTTACCGTAAGAGGGAAAAGAGTAATCCCCGTAACCCAAAAGGTTTATATTATGCTGCATAAACCCCGTGGATTTGTTACAACAATGAAGGATGAGTCGGATAGAAAATGCGTTAGCGACCTTGTGAAAGATGTGGGAGTTAAGGTTTTTCCGGTGGGAAGACTTGATAAAAACTCCGAAGGACTCCTTTTAATGACAAATGACGGAGAAATGGCGAATAAGCTAACCCACCCTTCAAGCCATGTAAATAAAACCTACCGTGTTACCGTTAAAGGAAATGTAGAAGACAGCCAACTTGAAGCACTTTCCAACGGCAGTATTAGTTTAGACGGAAAAAATGTTTTGCCCTGCGATGTTTTTGTGCTTGAGAGAAAACCCGACAGAACGGTTTTGTGTTTTATAATCAGCGAGGGCAGAAACCGGCAAATAAGAAGAATGTGTGAAGAGGTTAAGTTAGAGGTATTAAGGCTTAAGCGCACCGAAATAGCCGGAGTTAAGCTTGGTATGTTACCTCAAGGCTCTTGGAGAAATCTTAACGAAAGAGAAATGAAACGCATAGAGGGCATTTCAAAGGAAAAAGAAGTATGATAACAGTATTACCTGAAAAAGATTTTCAAAAAGTTAAAGAGATTTTTGCCGAAAACGAATTAAGCTGCAACGAGTTTTCTGGGTGTGTTACCGCAAAAAGCGGCGAGGAAGTTTTAGGATATTGCCTTTATAACCTTGACAAAAATCAAATAACAATACTGAAACTTGAGCCTACCGAGGATTTGCTTATGGCGGACGGAGTGCTTAGAAGTGCTCTTCATGTTGCGGCTGAAAGTTTTGTTCTTGATGCGAGATATACTGCGGATATGGATAATATAATATTTAAAAAACTGGATTTTATCAAGGATGAAACCCAAAGAAAATTAGATATTGATAAATTGTTCGGCGGATGTAGTTGCAAAAAATAAAAAAGTTCTTGCAAAATCTTGTTTTTTGTGGTATTATGTTCTTTGCATTAGACGGCATTATTGATTTGCCATTTTACGGAGGTTATAAAAATGAATGTTTGGGAAATAATTTTAGGTATAGCAGTTATTTTGGTTTCTTTGGTTATTGTCGCTGTAATTCTTTTACAGCAGGGTCATCGTGCAGGAATAAGCGGAGCTATTTCCGGCGGTGCAGATACATTTCTTTCTAAGAACAAGGCTCGTACCTTTGATGCAACTCTTGCTCGTTTTACAAAGTATATCGCTTTAGCTTTCTTTGTACTTGCTATTGTTGCAAACTATTTAGCACTTAAGGGTTAATAAAACGGCAAAATAAAATTTAAGCCACTTGCTTTTTTAAGCAGGTGGCTTTTTCGTACATCTATTATTTTTTAATTTTTACCGTTTTCTATTATTACGCTGAAAAGCCTGTTTATTCGGTCGTTTTCTTCTTTTAAATAAAGAAAACCGAAAAGGGCTTCAACACCGGTTGCAATATGATAATCTTTTTTTGTTGAATTTTTGGGAGAAGATGAAGTATGAAAATTTCTGCCTCTTTTAAAAACTCCGATTTCTTCCTCGGTAAGCAAAGGCTCAATAAGCTTAAACGCTTCTGCCTGTGCCGAGGCATTTACCCATTTAACCGATTCCGAATGTAGTTTGGCAGAAGGACGGTTGATTTCGGCTAAATATTTCCTAACTAAAAGTCCATATACCGCATCACCCACAAAGCATAACACAGATGGACTTAAACAGTTTACATTATCCATTAAAACACCTTATTAATCAACAAAATCAAATTCAACATCATATACGCTGACGGTATCACCCTCGGTAACACCGGCTTTTCTGAGAGCATCAATAATTCCGCTTGAACGGAGAATTCTCTCAAAATACTGCAAAGACTCGTAATCATCCGGGTCAACTGTATTCATAACATCCAGAAGCCACGGAGCATCTTCCACGAAGAATACACCATCACAAGCCCTGATATTAAATGTTCGTTTCTTTTGTACCGTATAATCCACATGGGGCTTTGGTTGCGCTTCGTACCTAATCATAGGCGGGAGTTTTGCAAGTTCGGCGGCAACGCAGTTAATAAGGTCGTTTGTACCCTCGGCGATAGCTGCCATAATGGGGAAAAATTTATATCCCTTGCCCTCAAAATACTCTTTTAGTTTTTGAATGTCCTCGTCTTCGCATAGGTCGCATTTATTTGCAACCACAATTTGCGGACGGTCCTTTAATTCGGCACTGAAAACTTCCAGCTCTTTGTTTATGGTATTAAAATCTTCAATGGGGTCTCTACCCTCGCTACCCGATGCATCAATAATATGGAGAAGCATACGGCAACGCTCAACATGACGCAAAAATTCGTGGCCCAATCCGACTCCCTCACCGGCACCCTCAATGAGTCCCGGAATATCCGCCATAACAAAGGAAGAACCTTCGCCCATTCTCACAACACCCAATACGGGAGTAAGGGTGGTAAAATGGTAGTTGGCAATTTTTGGTTTTGCCTCACTCACCACCGAAACAAGGGTGGATTTTCCCACATTAGGAAAGCCTATAAGCCCCACATCTGCAAGAAGTTTAAGTTCTAAAACTACATCAAGCTCCTCGCCCGGATTACCGTTTTTAGCAAAACGGGGCACCTGCCTTGTTGAGGTGGCAAAATGTATGTTGCCCCAACCGCCGTTTCCGCCTTTTGCAATAATTTGGGGTTCGTTGTCGGATAAATCGGCAATAATTCTTTCGGTTTCGGCTTCTTTTACAACCGTTCCTCTGGGAACATAGATTATAAGATTTGGGGCGCTTTTTCCGGTACATCTTGATGCACCGCCGTTTTGACCGTTTTCGGCAGCGTATTTTCTTTTGTATCTAAAGTCGGCAAGTGTGGATAAATTGTCATCAACCTTAAATATAATATCTCCGCCACGACCACCATCGCCGCCGTCAGGTCCACCTGCCGCAACATATTTTTCACGGTGAAACGAAACAGCGCCGTTACCGCCGTTTCCTGCCTTCAAATGAATTTTAGCTATATCTACAAACATTAAATTTCCTCTTCAAAATCATCCTCAAAAGCGGGTTCTTCGTTTTCGAGTTCCTCAAAAATTTCCTTGGCTTTGTCTAAATCGTCTTCCGATACATAGACATTGATTTCAGCATAAAACCCACCGAAACCCATGTGCATACTTGCGGATAAATCCGGCTCGTCATAGGTAAAAAGTATGCCATTATCCTTTAGTTTATCGCAAAAAATCTCGGCGATAACCGGGTCGCTGACACTTGCCGCAAGACAGGGTTTTTCAATAGTGATATTAACTTCCTCCTCAGAAACGGCATCTTGTTCCGTTTCTTCGTTTACCAATAGTTCCGCACCGCAAATAGGACAAAGCTCATCCTTGTCCTCACAGGAAAATCCGCAAACATGACATATTTTCATATCTTTCACCTACTATTAATAAAATATCCGGACAGCAAAAGAAATGCCGCCCGGATTAATTGCTAATAAAAATTACTGCTCAGCGTAGATACTAACCTGTTTGCGGTCTTTACCTACACGCTCAAACTTAACCTTACCGTCAATAAGAGCAAAGAGAGTATCATCAGAGCCACGGCCTACATTGTTACCCGGGTGAATATGTGTACCTCTTTGACGAACGAGTATGTTGCCGGCAAGAACAGTCTGACCGTCAGCACGCTTAACACCAAGACGCTTTGATTCACTATCACGGCCGTTCTTGGTGGAACCCATTCCTTTTTTATGAGCAAATAACTGAATGTTAATATTAAGCATTGCGTTCTACACCTCCGTAGTTGTAGTTATTCTACTATCGTACTGTTTTGAAAGCTCCGAAATGTGAAGGCGAAAGCCCTCAAGTACCTTGCGAGTAGCCTCCGAAGCACCGGTTACTCTGATTCTCATAAATCCATCGGAAACATCAGCCTCAATTTTATCTCCACAAATTTCGGAAATAGTGTTGGCTGTCATATATGCACTGCTTGAAACGGCACTGCATACAAGTTTTCCTTCCAAGTCTTCACAAGAATTTGTACTGTGTCCGCTGATTTCAAATCCGACTAAGCCTGATTTGTCAGAAAAAAATTTCACATAGGTCATAATTAACCGATTTCGGTAATTTGTACCTTTGTATAGGGTTGTCTATGACCCATTTTGCGTGAACTGCTCTTCTTTGGCTTGTAGGTAAATACAGTAACCTTCTTGCCCTTGCCGTTCTTCAAAACGGTACCCTTTACGAAAGCATCCTTAACGAAAGGCTTACCAACCTTTAAGGTTCTGTTGTTAACAGCTACAACCTTATCAAAGGTGATTTCCTCGTCAACCTGTGCGTCAAGCTTTTCAACATAAATAACATCTCCGTTAGATACACGATACTGCTTTCCGCCTGTTTCGATAATTGCGTACATTCTTTTTACACCTGCCTGATATTTTACAGTCTCGCTAAAGATAGGCGGCGCCGAAAGGCACACTTAACAAAGCCCACAATATGCGGCTTAAACAGTTTACCACAAACATTTACTAATGTCAAGATTTTTTTATTATTAGTTGTTTTTTTCGTTTGCGGACAACCCTACAAACCCCATTTTTTTAATATTTCTTCCCGTTTTTCCATTTCCTTATTAAGGGTAATGGGCTTAATGAAAAGTTTTAAAACGCCACCTGCTGAGTATTGAGCAACCGACTCTATGCCACGGTGTAGCCACATTAAGGGTAAAATAAAATATCCGAAAATTCCCAGCGCCTCTATTTTTGTATATCGTTCTTTTATTCGAGAGTATGGTGGAAATACCGATAAAAATGTCATTTTTATCTTTCCGAATGAGGTGGTTTTTTCTTTTTTGAATGTATTAAGGTACCGATTGTTTTGGATAACCTCTTTGTCCGACATAGAATTACCGTTTAATATCAATTCAGCAGCGTGTTTGATAAATTCATTATCGGATTTTTCGGGAGTAAGGGGACAGGAAATATCAAACCAATTGTCGATAAGTAAAAAGCACTGCTTTGCAAAGGCGAGAATATTTAATTCCGAAAGAGTTTGTCTAATGTTTTCCCAATCCATTTGAGCATTTTTTATCATTATTGCCAAATCGAGAAAAAATCGAACATTAACACCTGAATACAAAAAATGTTTTCTAAGATGCAACAAGGTATATATAAATTGAAATTCAGGCTCAAGATGGTAACATATACCGTCATCACTTAAAGAATATTCCCAAGCCTTGTCGGTGTAAGCTATGTGCGAAAGTTCGTTTGCGGGGGTGTTGTATAAAAGGCGGTGATGAATTTCTATTTCAAAATCGTTTTTAAAATAAATCCATTCGTGGTCGGTTGGTTTTGCGGCTTCTTTCCCGTCAGGGCTTCTTTGATAAGCAAACCCGAAGGATTCAATTATTTCCGAGGCTTTAACTTTATCCTTTTGATGAAATAAAATGTCAATATCACCCATAGAACGAAGCTGAGGCATAGAATAATACTTTGCTATCTCCATTCCTTTGAAAACCATAAACGGTATAGAGTGGTTTTTGAACTCATTGTGTAAACCGTCAATTAGTTTTTGCTGATTTGTTGCGTTGAATATGGTATTGTTAAATGAAATAAATGCGGAATTAATATGGGTTTGATAGTACAATATTCCGTCAACACACTGGGATTTCGCAAGACAAAAAAGTTTTTCTTCATCGAAATCGTTTATTGTTTTTGACGGTCGGTTATTTACAAAGTCCGCAAGTACCGAAAGCAATATTTTTTGTTCACTTGTCATCATAAATTCACCACCCGATAAATTATAAATATAAAAACCTTAATCGCACAGCAAATTATTTTCGTCTAAAACAGCTATAACTTTTTTGACACTTTGGCGTATTTGCTCATCCGATGCATCGTATATTTTAAGAAGTTCGGATACGATTTGGTCTTCGGTAACATCGTTTTTTAAAACGGTCAAAATATCGGCAGTTGTTTCATTCATATGAATAACACCGCGAAAATCGGTACAGCCTACGGGAATAGCCATATTGGAGCCGTCTATTTCCATAACCGTCATTTCATATTTAAGTTTCATCTTTATATTTTCAGCGTGTTTTTTCACGCTATCACCTTTCTGTTAAAATAAATTTTATGCCGGAGACGAAAACCGACTCCGGCATAAAAATGATTGTAAATTACAGATTACTCGGCACTTGTTGTGATGATATCGTTTGTAATTTTAACAACCTCGATTTTTGCCTCTTCAAAAGATTTCATTATATTCACCACCATTGCGATAATCTTACATAATAATCTTATTGCGAAAAGCAGTAAAAGTCAAGTGTTTTTTAGAAAAAACAGGGCACTTCCGAAATTTGAGAAATGCCCTTTATATATTTTTGCTTATTTTAATCGTTGTTATTATCTTCAAAAGTCTTTTCGCTTATTATATATCTCGGTCTGCCTTTGGTTTCCATATATATCTTTCCGATATATTCGCCGATAACGCCGAGGCTCACAAGCTGAACACCGCCAAGGAAGAATACGGCACATATCATACTTGCCCAACCGCTGATTGTATGACCTATCAGGTGCATAATAAGGGACCATAAAACACCCGCAAAGCTAAGCAAAGCAATTATAAGTCCGACCGCAGTTATTATTCTGATAGGTTTAACGCTTAAGCTTGTAATTCCGTCAAAGGCAAGGGATAACATTTTTCCGAGAGGATAATGGCTTTCTCCGGCCATTCTTTCATGGCGTTCATAATATACGCTTGTGCTTTTAAATCCCACAAGAGGAATCATACCTCTAAGGAACAAATTTACTTCCTTAAAATTAGAAAACTCCTTTAAAACCTTTGAAGAAACCAATCTGTAATCGGCGTGATTATAAACCACTTCGGCACCGAGTTTGTTTAGAATTTTATAAAAACTCTCTGCAGTAAATCTTTTGAAGAATGTATCGGTAGCTCGTTTGCTTCTTACTCCGTACACGATTTCACAGCCGTTTAAGTATTCGTCCACCATAGCATCCATAGCATTAATGTCATCCTGACCATCGCAATCAATGGAAATGGTTATATCGCAGGAATCTTTTGCTTCCATAAGACCTGCCAAAAGTGCATTTTGGTGTCCTCTGTTTCGGCTTAACTTAAGCCCTTCGAAGCAGTCGTTTTTATTCGAAAGGTCTTTAATTATCTCCCATGTTTTATCCTTACTTCCGTCATCAACAAATAAAACACGGCTGGTTTCAGCAATTTTGTTCTTTTCTATAAGACCTTTTAGTTTTTCTTCAAACAGCCTACTTGTTATAGGTAATACTTCTTCCTCATTATAACAGGGAATAACTATATATAATACCGGAATATTCATAGGACATTCTCCTAATATTTAATTAATAATTACGGATAAGTAATGGTAACGCTGTTAATAATAGGTTGTTCTCCGGCGGGAATAGTTCCGTTAGTGTCGGTGGGCTTTGCATCTTCGCAAATCTTATCAACAACTTCCATTCCGTCTTCAACATAACCGAAACAAGCATACATACCGTCAAGACTTGGTATTGCGGAATCGTTATGAACAATAAAGAATTGGGAAGTTGCACTGTTTAGGTCGAAAGAATTTCTCGCCATAGAGATAGCGCCTCTGATGTGAGAAAGCTTGTTTTCCACACCGTTTTGTTTAAACTCACCCTTAATTGTTTCTTCGCTTCCGCCGGTTCCGTTACCGTTAGGGTCTCCGCCTTGAATTACAAATCCTGACATAATTCGGTGAAAAGTAAGACCGTCATAAAACTTACTTTCAGCTAATTTTATAAAGTTGGCGACTGTAATCGGTGCTGCGTTTCCGTCAAGTGCAACCTTGATTTTACCGTAATCTTTAACATCAATAGTGGCGTATGCAGTGGCGGTATAATCGGTTGTAAAATCGTTTGTAACCTCTTGCGATACAGTTTCGCTATTGTCTGCGGTGTCATTGTTTGTATCTTTCTCTCCACAAGCCGAAAATGAAATAACCATCAAACTTGCAAAAACCAATACACATAATTTTTTAACGAATTTCATAATATTAAGTCTACCTTCCATGTTATATTAATATATGTATATTAACACATATTCGAATCTATTTCAAGCAGTATTAATGTTCTTTTTTTGTTAATGGTAAAACATTAAAAATGTGCGGATAATTTTTTTGAATTTTCTTAAAAAAATGCTTGACAAACGATATTAACTGTGGTAATATATCACTTGTCGCCGGTGAGTATAAGTAATCTGGCTACGATGTGGGAGCATAGCTCAGCTGGGAGAGCATCTGCCTTACAAGCAGGAGGTCGGCGGTTCGATCCCGTCATCCTCCACCATTGTGCCGACTTAGCTCAATTGGTAGAGCAAC
>DCIE01000007.1:57391-71447 GCA_002315765.1 Ruminococcaceae bacterium UBA1734 | reverse complement strand
GCTATCCTTTGTCAACACTTTTTTTAAGAAATTTTTAATTTTTTTTGCAACCACAATATCTTGTGTATATGCATAGGAAAAACCCACTATTTTTCGGTGTTTTCCGTTATTTCTTCAATAATGAACTTAGGGCCTTTTATATTCCTTTTTAAAATTTCACTCACATACTCTCCGATTATTCCGATAAATATTATTTGCACTGCCTCAAAAAAACAAACCGAATTTAATATCATACCCCACTTTTGTACCTTTATCCCCGCCATTGATATTACACAAAAGCTTAGAAATACCATAACCGATAATATTAAAAACGCAAATCCCGATAGAGTAATAATATGTAAAGGCCTATGTGTCATAGAAAAAAAGTTATTAAAGGCAGATATGTTTTTTTGTTTTTTCGTTGTTTTGCTTTGTGAATTTATCCTTTTGTGTCTTTGATATGCCACTCTTGAGCAGGTAATCCCCATTTCATCTATTGCTTGTTCTATGGGCAAGGTTCCCTTATCGCACCTATCAATCCATTTCAACACTTCGCTTGAAAGCAATTTATAATCAAAATGATTGTAAACTTTTTCCGAGCCGAAACACCGTTTAAATTTGAAACATTGTTTTGATACTTTTTCTATAAAAGGGTTTTTATCGCAATTTTTACTTGCTACCGCCAAAACAACTTTAAAGCCCTTAACATATTCCTCTATCATTTTGTCTATTACATTTATATCGTCTTGACCGTCGCAGTGCACCGATATTACACAGTCGCATTTTTCCTTAACATAGTCAAAGCCTGCATTAATAGCATTTTTTGTTCCGCTATTACCAAGAAGCTTAACACCTAATATTTGAGGGTAGTCCCTTGCCATAGATGAAATTATATTCCAAGTAGTGTCCCTGCTTCCATCATCTACAAAAAGCACCCTACTATTATGGGAGATTTTATTACAGCCCACAAGTTCTTCGATTTTATCAAGAAAAAAAGGGGCCGTTATGGGCAAAACTTTTTCTTCGTTGAAGCAGGGTACTACAATATATAAAATAGGATTCATAATAATCACCATTTCTTTCTAAGGCGCAAAATACAATAAAAAATCACTGAAATGGTGATTATTATCTCGCATCTGTTTCGGTTGCCTCTAAAAAGGCGAGAAACAGGTGCCTTTATTTTTCAGCGTGATTTTTCACGCAATACTTCCTCTATGCGATATATTTTCTGAGTTTTATTAATGCGACTTTTTCTGCTCTTGAAACCCCCACCTGTGTCATGGAAAGTTTTTTTGCCGTTTCGGATTGGGTTAAAAAATTAAAATATCTATATCTTATTATTTTTTCTTCTTTTTCGCTGAGCTTTGAAAGTGCCATATCTATTGTTATTCTGTTATTGATTTCTTCTTCTTTGCTTTCCTGTGCTATGTCGTTTTCCTCTCCTGAATCCTCGTTAAGGGTTAGAGAAACGGTGGCTTTGCAAGAACAAAATGCTTCTATGACATTTTCGGTAGGCTCGTTTAGGCTTTTTGCAATCTCACCTAAGGTAACATCTCTTAATAATAAACTTTCAAGCCTTTGTTTTTCTCTTGTTGCTCTTAAATAAAGTTCCCGAACACTTCTTGACACCTTAACCTCGCCGCCATCTCTGAACAGCCTTTTTATTTCTCCTAAAATTACCGGCACTGCATAGGTTGAAAACATAAGGCCTCTTGATTTATCAAAGCCCCTTGATGCCTTTACAAGTCCTTCGCATCCTGCTCCGTAAAGGTCATCAAATTCAATTCCTTTTCCTAAAAATCTTTTACAAAGTGCCGTAACAAGCTTTAAGTTTTCGGTTACAAGTTTCTCTTGCTCGGCAGTATTATTTACAGCCATATCTAACCGAAATATTTTTTATCATGGTAATGGTTGTACCTTTACCGAGTTTTGAACGGACCTTTACATTATCCATAAAACTTTGCATTACCGCAAAACCGAGTCCGGCTCTTTCCTCTCCGGCGGTGGTAAAAAGAGGTTCCATTGCCTTATTTATATTTTCAATGCCCACACCCTTATCCCGTATTTTTATTTTGAGAGTATTGTCCTTGATTTCGCAGGATATGTATATTTTCCCGATTGTATCCTTATATCCGTGCACTATACAGTTTGTAACTGCTTCGGATACGGCTGTTTTAATATCGCTTATTTCCTCTACGGTTGGGTCTAATGACATGGTAAAAGCCGAAACCACCGTTCTTGCAAAGCTTTCATTATTTGAACGGGAAAGCACCGTCATATTAAAGGAGTTGTTCATAAAAAATCACCATTTCTATTTTGTATTATCAATGCTGTCAAGTTTGACTATTCTTTCGAGTCCCGAAAGTTTCATCACCTTATATATATAAGGATTTGTTCCGCTTATATGAAGTGATGCACCGGTTTTAGATAGTTTTTTATATCTTCCCATTACAAGACCTATTCCCGAACTATCCATAAAGTTTACATTTTCAAAATCGAGTATTACAAGACTCGGCATATTAAGCTCACAGGCACTATCTATGTCCCGTCGCATACCAACCGCTGTATGGTGGTCTATTTCTCCCTGCAGTCTTGCAGTCAACACTTCGCCTTTAACACATATTTCAACCGACATATTTTCCCTCCTAACCAAAATAAAATAAGGACAAGCCCTTACATATATATATAATAAGGGTTTGTCCTTAAAAAAACTGTCATATTGAGTTGTCGTAAATTATTACTTTTTAAATATTTTTCTTGCGGCGCTAACAAGGTAAAGCGAACCTGTAATCAAAACCGTATCACCGTATTCTTTGGATTTTTCAATTGCTTCATCTAAATCCTTGATACATTCGGTATTTTGCGAATATTTACCCGCAACCGAGGATAAATCCTCCGCTTTCATACACCTGTTATTATCAATTTCGGTTACAATACACCTTTTTGCGTATTTCAAAATGATTTTTAAGTACTCCTCGTAGTTTTTATCCTTCATCATAGCAAGGATAATTGTTAAATCACCCTGCTTTTTTAAAAATTCTGTCAAAGCATTTGCACCATCGGGATTATGGGCTCCGTCTAAAATAATCGTAGGATTTTGCTTTACAATTTCGAGTCTACCCGGAAAAACAGCATTTTTAATTGCAATCTTTATTGTATTTTCATCAACATCAATTTGCGAAGCTTTAATTGTTTCTATTGCCGTAACGGCATTATAGGCTTGATGAACACCTATCAAAGATGTTTCAAAGATTTCTCCCCTATACAAAAATCTATTGCCCTCTAAATCGGAATTTAATATCTTAGGAAATTCGGGGATTATTAAATTATCTGTATATCCGCTTATAAAACTTAATGCGTCCCTTTCCTGATTGCAAACCGTTACGACAGGTCTATTTTTCTTAATTATTCCGCATTTTTCGGCCGTTATCTCCCTAATTGTATCGCCTAAAATCGCCGTATGGTCAAGACCGATTTTTGTTATGGTACTGCAAAGCACATTACTTAACACATTTGTAGCATCAAGCCGTCCGCCGAGCCCTGTTTCCATCACGGCAAAATCCACCTTTTCTTTTCTAAAGTAAAGCAAAGATACGGCAGTTATAAACTCAAACTCATTAAGCTCCACCTTGGTTTCCTTAACAGTTTCAGAAAGTTCGATTAAATCATTCTCACTTATATACTCGTTATTAATCTGTATTCTTTCTTTAAAATCCACCACAAAAGGAGAAATAAACAGTCCGGTTTTATAACCTGCCGTTTTCAAAATTTCGGCACAAAATTTTGCCACCGAGCCTTTGCCGTTTGTTCCTGCAATATGAATACACTTTATATCGTTTTGGGGATTTCCCAACAATTGGCAAACCTTATTTATTCTTTCGAGACCTGCACTATATCTGAATTTCCCCAAGGAATGTATATAATTGAGAGTTTCGTCATAAGTCATAATACTTCACCGTTTAAATTAATACACCTTGCAAATTACCGACCGAAAAAATCGGTCGGTAGCTGCTTTACATATTCTTAAGTTCGTTAATACTGTCTTGGATAATCTTAATCTTATCAAGTGCCTTTTTAAGTCCTTGTTTTTGCTGTTCTACAACATTTTCCGGAGCCTTTGCCATAAAGCCTTGATTATTAAGTTTTTTCTCGAAAAACTCCTTATCTACAATGGCCTTTTCCATATCCTTGTTAAGTCTTTCTATTTCGGCAGTAACATCAACAAGTTCTTTCATCGGCATATAAACCGTAGCGCAGTCGGTTACAACACGAACGGCACCTTCGGCTTCAAACTCATCACCTACAACAACATCCGAAGCGTAAGCCAAACGGCAAATATATGAGCTTCCCGACATAAATGTGTCTTTAAATGATGTTTGAATACAAACCTTTGCTTTCTTTGATGGGGGAACATTCATTTCGGCTCTGCGATTTCTGATTGCCTTAATAACTGCCATTATCTTTTCAAACTCGGTCTCATCATTGCTAAAGGCAAATTCACTTTTATATTCAGGGAATTTTGTTATCATCAGTGCCTCTCCCTCGTGAGGAATTGATTGCCAAATTTCCTCGGTGATAAACGGCATAAACGGATGGAGAAGTCCTAAAATTCCACTAAATACATATATAAGTACACTTCTTGCGGTATCTTTTGCTCCGGTATCTTCACCGTTTAGACGGGCTTTGCAAATTTCGATATACCAATCGCAGAACACATCCCAGGTAAAGTCATAAAGCTTTCCTACAGCCATACCCAGTTCAAACTTATCAAGATTTTCGGTTACATCTTTACAAAGGGTGTTAAATTTGGAAATAATCCATTTATCCTCAAGGGCAAAATTGCTCGGTACAAGAGGAACAATCTCGTCAGATTCAAGATTCATAAGTATAAATCTTGCGGCATTCCACAACTTATTGGCAAAATTACGACTTGCCTCAACCCTTTCTTCAATGTAACGCATATCGTTTCCGGGGCTGTTTCCGGTTGCAAGAGAAAATCTAAGTGCATCGGCACCGAACTTGTCAATAACCTCAAGCGGGTCAACACCGTTTCCTAAGGATTTTGACATTTTTCTACCCTGACTGTCTCTTACAAGTCCGTGGATAAGAACCGTATCAAAAGGAACCCTACCTGTTTGTTCAAGACCTGAGAACATCATTCTCATAACCCAGAACGGAATAATATCATAACCTGTTACAAGGGTATTTGTAGGATAGTAATGCTTAAAGTCCTCGGTTTCCTCCGGCCAACCCAAGGTTGAGAATGGCCACAAGGCTGATGAAAACCATGTATCAAGAGTATCCGGGTCCTGTACTAAATGCTCACTACCGCACTTTGTACATTTTGCAGGGGTTTCTTTTGAAACAATGATTTCTCCGCAATCCTCGCAGTACCAAGCGGGTATTCTATGGCCCCACCAAAGCTGACGGGAAATACACCAGTCTCTTATATTCTCAAGCCAATGGAAATAAATCTTTTCAAATCTTTGGGGTACAAACTTTGTATCGCCCTTCTTAACAGCATCAATAGCAGGTTCAGCCAAGGGTTTCATTTTAACAAACCACTGTTTTGAAACACGAGGCTCAACGGTTGTTCCGCAACGATAGCAGGTTCCTACATTATGGGTGTAGTCCTCAATTTTAACAAGAGCTCCTTCAGCCTCCAAGTCGGCAACAATAGCCTTTCTTGCTTCGTATCTATCCATTCCGGCATACTTCGGATAATCCTCAACAATCTTTGCATCCGGTGTAAGTACATTTATTACCTCTAAATTATGACGAAGTCCAACCTCAAAGTCATTCGGGTCATGTGCCGGAGTGATTTTAACAACACCGGTACCGAAATCTGTTTCAACATAGTCATCGGCAACAACCGGAATTTCACGGTGAACAATAGGCAAAATAAGGGTTTTACCCACAATATCCTTATATCTTTCATCATTTGGATTTACTGCAACAGCAGTATCGCCTAAAAGGGTTTCCGGTCTTGTTGTGGCAAGTTCCAAATATCCCGAGCCATCCTTAAAGGGATAGCGAAGGTGCCAAAAATGTCCTGCCTGTTCCTCGTATTCAACCTCGGCATCGGAAATTGATGTCAAACAATGAGGACACCAGTTGATAATTCTTTCGCCTCTGTAAATAAGTCCCTTTTCGTATAGCTTAACAAAAACTTCATTAACGGCTTTGTTGCAACCCTCGTCAAGAGTAAATCTCTCTCGGTCCCAGTCGCAGGAAGAGCCCATCTTTTTAAGTTGCTCAATAATTCTTCCGCCGAATTTAGCCTTCCAATCCCAAGCTCTCTCCAAAAATCCTTCTCTGCCTATATCTTCCTTGGTGATGCCCTCTTTGCGCATAGCTTCAACAATTTTTGCCTCGGTTGCAATTGAAGCATGGTCGGTTCCCGGAACCCAAAGAGTGTCAAAACCCTGCATTCTCTTAAATCTAATCAAAATATCCTGAAGTGTGTTATCGAGGGCATGTCCCATGTGTAACTGTCCTGTAATGTTCGGTGGTGGGATTACAATGGTGTATGTTTCCTTTCCTTCTTCTCTCTTGGCGTGAAAATATTTTCCATCAAGCCACATTTTATAAATACGGTCCTCAACCTCTTTAGGGTCGTATTGCTTTGCAAGTTCCTTGCTCATATTTTTTCCTCCGATTTTTAAAAAATCATGTATATTTTAATATTTTTTGCAAATGTTATTACTGTCAGCTCGTGTATATAAAGCGTTTGCATATTCGGGCGGACAGACCGCCTGAATTTTTGCAAATGTGAAAATTTAGACGGTTTTTATATATCAAGCTTTGTTTGCTCCGCCTTATTTGTTGCCTTAAGACTTCCTGCGGCAGGTAAATTCTTTGTTCTGTATCTATGTTCGTCCTCAAGGCTTCCGCTTTGGTAAACGGTTGCCGTAAAGAGTCGCTGACCTTTCTTTTGCGTCATAACCGCTATGCCTGAATTATCCTTTGTTGTTTTAAGCGGAATAGAAGCGGTATTAACAAGAAGTTTCCTGTTATTCGTAGAAACAAGAAGCAGGTCGCAATCTTCCTTAAAGAATAAAATCGTATGAAGTGTAAATTTTCCGCAGTATGCCGAAATAAGTTTCTTTCTATTGGTCTTTGTAGCATAGGAAGAAAGAGGAACCTTGGCAATTCTGCCGTTATCAAAAATAAACAGCATAAAGCCGGAATAGTCCTTGGTTTCCACCATATAAACGGAAGATTCGCCCTGGTCGTAATCAAGTTTTCCTGCCACAAAATCACCAAGCAAACTCGCCTTACCGTCAGCGAAATCAATGACTCGGCTTTTATAAACCTGTGTTGCGTTGGTAAAGAAGAGCAAATCTCTGTCATTAGCCGACTCTATAACCTGAACAATCTCGTCCCCGTCTTTAAGTTTTTGCTCACCACTCATTCTAAGAGATTGAGGGGTGATTTTCTTAAAGTAACCGTCCTTTGTAAAGAACAGTGTAACAGGAGAATCGTCCACAGGCTCCAAGATATCGTCATCGGCTTCCTCGGATGCCGAAATAATTTTTGTCTTTCGGGGAACGGCATATTTCTTTATAACTTCGTTTAATTCCGAAATAATTATCCTCTTTATCTTGGTTTTTGAGGCTAAAATATCTTCCATTTCGTCAATCTCTTTTTGCAGAGAGTCTATATCCTCTAACCTTTTTAGAATATATTCCCTATTCAAATGACGAAGTTTAATTTCGGCTACATATTCGGCTTGAATTTCGTCAATGCCAAAGCCTATCATAAGATTAGGTACAACTTCCTTTTCTTCGGAAGTTTCTCTTACTATCTTAATTGCCTTGTCTATATCAAGAAGAATTTTTTGCATACCCTTTAGCAAATGGAGTTTTTCCTTTGCCTTTGTCAGCTTATAGAAAACTCTTCTCTTTACGCAATCTTCTCTAAAAGCAACCCACTCGGATATAATCTCCCTTACTCCCATAACTCGAGGGGAACCGGCAATTAAAATATTGAAATTACATGAAAAACTGTCTTGCAAAGGTGTTAGTTTAAACAGCTTTTTCATTAATTTTTCAGGGTCAACACCTCTTTTAAGGTCAATGGTAATCTTAAGACCGTCCAAATCGGTTTCATCACGAATATCATTAATTTCGGTAACCTTCTTAAGTTTGGCAAGGTCCACCACTCGTTCGATTATCTGCTCACTTGTGGCGGTCGGAGGAATTTCGGTAATATCAATACAGTTATTTGCTTTGTCATAACTATATACCGAACGGACCTTAAAACTTCCTCTTCCGGTTTCGTAGATTTTTTCCATATCGGCACGGTTATATAAAAGCTCTCCCCCAATGGAAAAATCAGGCGCTAAAAGGGTGTCGGCAATATTTATATCATTATCTTTAATATATTCAATGGTGGTTTCGCAAACTTCCTTTAGATTAAAGGAACAAATGGAACTTGCCATACCTGCCGCAATACCAAGATTGGTATTAACAAGGACTGTAGGAAATGTTACGGGAAAAAGCACAGGCTCCTTCATTGTGGCATCATAGTTATCCACAAAATCAACCGTATCCTTATCGATATCAGCGAAAAGCTCGGCTGATATGGGTGCTAACTTTGCCTCGGTATAACGGGCTGCGGCACACTGCATATCTCTTGAATAGGATTTACCAAAGGAACCCTTCGAACGAACAAAAGGATGCAAAAGAGCACCGTTACCCTCTGACAGTCTTACCATTGTATCGTAAATTGCCGCATCACCGTGGGGATTAAGTTGCATTGTCCTACCCACGATATTGGCCGACTTAATTGTATTGCCGTTTAAAAGTCCCATATTATACATAGTGTAAAGCAGTTTTCTATGGGACGGCTTAAATCCGTCAATCTCGGGAATAGCACGGGACACTATGACACTCATAGCATAAGGCATAAAGTTGGTACGAAGTGTTTCGGTTACCTGCTGTTCCACAACGGTTCCCGCACCGGCTATATAAGCATTGACATTTTTATTCTTTTTTGGCTTTGGTTCTGTATTCTTCTTTCTCGAAGCCATTTTATATCTCCCTTAAATCAGCTTAAATCGGCGTCATCCATATAAAGATAGCCGTTTTCCGAAATATAATCTTTTCTTCCCTGTAAATTATCCCCTAAAAGCAAATCAAACATATTACTCGTTTCCTCGGCGTCTTGGGGCAAAATTTTAACAAGTCTTCTTGTTTCGGGATTCATTGTGGTAAGGTTCATCATATCGGGTTGGTTTTCACCAAGTCCCTTAGACCTTTGAAGATTATATTTTTCTTTTCCGATTTTTTCAATTATCTCTTTTTTCTCGTTTTCGTCATAGGCAAAATAGGTCATATTCTTTGTGCCTATTTCATAAAGAGGAGTTTCGGCAATAAACACCTTTCCCTCGTAAATAAGGGTGGGCATTAGTCGGTAAATCATAGTTAAAATAAGAGTTCTGATATGAAATCCGTCTACATCCGCATCGGTACATATTATTATTTTGTTCCAGCGAAGATTATTTATATCAAAGGTTGAGAGGCTCTTATTTGCCTTTGACTTAACCTCAACACCACAGCCTAATACCTTTAACAAATCGGTTATTATATCGCTTTTGAAAATCTTGTCGTATTCGGCTTTTAAGCAGTTAAGAATTTTACCTCTAACCGGCATAATTGCCTGAAACGCAGCATCTCTGGCAAGTTTACAAGAACCTAAAGCCGAATCACCCTCAACTATATAAAGCTCCCTTTCGCCTACCTCTTTACTACGGCAATCAACAAACTTTTGAACTCTATCCACCATAGAATTGCTTGTTTGCAAGGTCTTTTTAATATTTATTCTTTCTTTTTCGCTTCTCTCACGACTTCTTTTGTTGATAAGTACCTGGTCGGCTATCTTATCGGCTTCAGCCTTATTCTCAATAAAATATATTTCAAGCTGATGCTTTAAAAATTCGGTCATGGCATCGCAAATAAATTTATTTGTAATGGATTTTTTTGTTTGGTTTTCGTAAGATGTCAGTGTTGAAAAGGAGGAAATAACCAAAACGAGACATTCCTCTACATCAGAGAAAACAATCTTGCTCTCTCCCGATTTATATTTACCCGATTGCTTAATATATGCATCTATTTGGTAAACAAAGGCATTTCTGACAGCCTTTTCGGGAGCACCGCCATGCTCAAGCCAACTTGAATTATGATAATACTCTTTAAGTGTATGAAGATTAGAAAATGTTAGTGCCGCATTAATTTTAACCTTATATTCGGGCTTGTCCTCACGGTCTCTGCCCTTTTTCTCGGTACGCCAAATTTGTATATCGGTTAGTTTTTCTTCTCCCACAACATCTGCAACATAGTCTACTATACCGTTATTGTACACTATCTCGGTTTGAATAAACCTTGCACCCTGTTGCTCCCTGAAGACAAAAACAAGTCCGTCATTTACTATTGCCTGACGCTTTAAAACATCAAGTATGTGCTCTTTGGGTATATTAACATCGGTAAAAACATCAATATCGGGCTTCCACTTTATTTTAGTACCGGTATCTTTTCCCGAATACTCTTCTTTTGTAAGACCGCCGATATTAAATCCCTTTTCAAAATGGAGATTATATTTATATCCGTCTCGTTTTATCTCTACATCCATATATTCGGCGGAATACTGTGTTGCACAAAGTCCGAGTCCGTTAAGACCTACCGAATATTCGTAGTTGTCTCCGTCATTTGTATTGTATTTTCCTCCGGCATAAAGCTCACAAAAGACAAGTTCCCAGTTATAGCACTTTTCTTTCTCGTTATAGTCTACCGGGCAACCTCTTCCGAAGTCCTGTATCTCCACCGAACCGTCAGTATAAAGGGAAACATTGATTTTCTTTCCGTAGCCTTCTCTTGCCTCATCTATGGAGTTTGAAATTATCTCAAAAACGGAATGTTCGCAACCGTCAAGTCCGTCAGAACCGAAAATAACACCCGGACGCTTTCTTACTCTGTCGGGGCCATCAAGTTTCTTAATACTGTCGTTGCCGTATTCCATATTCTTTTTTGCCAAGATGTCCGTTCTCCTAACATTATTATTCAACATACATTATATACCATATATTGTGCTTTAGTCAAGACTTATAACACTATCCGTACATTAAAATAAAAAACTCTTGACATTGAGGGAAATAGTATATATAATTATAAGGCTGTCAAATGAATATTTCGAGGTGTGGCTCAGTTTGGTAGAGCGCTGCGTTCGGGACGCAGAGGCCGCAAGTTCAAGTCTTGTCACCTCGACCAGTTTGAGTGTTCTTAACCAATCTAAGTTGGTTAGGAACACTCATTTTTATTGGGTTTATCGCTGTTTTTCTCAAGTCCTTTTTTGTAATGCGCAAATCTAAAATAACTTCGAGTGTCGGGATTTGAGAGGATTACCCAATTTTTCAATATTTTCCTTTATGTACGAGCAGGTTTTTATGCCTGCTCTTTTTTGTTATGCCGAGATAGAGTTCGGTATATACTCGAGTTCTACGCCTTTTCTCGTATTCTCTCGGTAATTGTTGCGCTTTACAAGACTCGGCAATTCCAAGTATCCGACAAAGCGGTAATAAATCTTTAGCATTTGCTTTTTGTTTTTGCCGATGCCGGTTACCTCGTAAACATCAATTCTGTCAATCAGTTCCCGAAGCAACGGTGCAGTTAGCTTTTCCATCTGCATAAATTTTCTCACCGCACCGATAAACTTTTCTTTCCCGAGTTGCAGTTTGTCCACCTCGTCCAAACGGGCTTTGTATTCCGCAATTTTCTGCTTTAATTCAAATCTTTCTGTTTCATACTTTTGAGAAAACCGCAAAAAGAGTTCGTCGGTAAGCTTGCCCGAAACATTGTCCTCATAGCACTTAATACAAAGCTCGGATACTTGTTTTGCTCTTGAAGTGCATTTTTGTATTTCACCCTCAAGGTGTTTTTTCTCTTTTGTGATGTCGGTGTTTGTTTTATCGGCAAGAAGAGTTGCGAATTGTTCTTCATCATCTCGTAAGCACTGTGCCAACATTCTAAGTTCCAATGTCACTACCTGCTCAATGGCATCTGCTCTTAGATAATGGGTAGAACTGCAAGTACCTCTGTTCCCGTGGTAATTTCCGCACATAAAGAACGGAATGTCCTCTTTATCGTGCTTAATATTAAACCATAGCTTTTTACCGCAATCGGCACAATAGAGAATATCGCAAAACATATTGCGCTCCCAATTTTCCGACTTCGGGTTTCTTCGCCTTGTTTTGCCGATAAGCTTTTGGACTTGTTCAAAGGTTTCCCTATCAATAATCGGCTCGTGAACATCTTTGAATATAGCCCAATTTTCTTGCGGATTTTCAAACCTTGTTTTGTTCTTGAAAGACTTAGAGTAGGTTTTGAAGTTAATAACATCTCCGCAGTATTCCTGTTGGGCAAGGATTTTTGCTATACTCGACTTGCACCATTTGTAAGGGTTTGCCTGTGTTTTCTTGCCGCCACGAGATAAGCCCTTGCTTTGCCAATATGCCATAGGAATTAAAACCTTTTTCTCTTGCAAAATCCGTGCGATGGTTTCGGCACCTTTACCTTCTAAGGTCATTCTGAAAATATCCTTTATGACCTCTGCGGCATCGGGGTCGATAATCCACTTCTTTTTGTTCTCGGGGCTTTTCATATAGCCGTACGGCGGTTGGGATAACGGTTCTCCGGCATTGCCTCTTAATCTATGGGAAGAACGAACCTTTCTTGAAATATCCTTTGCATACATCTCATTTAAGATATTCTTAAAAGGCGCTATCTCACTTTCACCCTCATCCGAATCCACCATATCATTTACGGCTATAAATCGGATGTTTCTATCGGGAAAGAAGCAATCGGTATATTTGCCGACCTCAACATAATTTCTGCCTAAACGGGATAGGTCTTTAACAATAACAGTAGATACAAACCCGAGTTCAATATCATCTATCATTTGCTGAAAACCCGGTCTGTTAAAGTTAGTGCCTGTATATCCGTCATCAACATAAGTCTTTGTGTTTGCGAGACCGATAGATTTTGCATGTTGCTCCAACAACTTCTTTTGATTGCTGATAGAATTGGACTCCATATCGCCGCCGTCATCACGGGACAA
Organism: Ruminococcaceae bacterium UBA1734; assembly: GCA_002315765.1. GTDB lineage: Bacteria > Bacillota > Clostridia > Oscillospirales > Acutalibacteraceae > UBA737. The sequence goes on along the minus strand of DCIE01000007.1, from coordinate 58,355 downwards.
ACGGCAGTAAAGTGCCGTTATCCCAAGAGATTCTTTTTTCTTTTTCGACTGCATTAGTCCTCCTTTCCGACAGCCGAACACACATATTCGTCTATCATATTATTATCTATTGTTTCATCTGTCAAATGTGCGAATTCCGAAGTGATAGACCTGCCCAATCGGTCTTTGATTGTAACCCTTGATTTCGTCGGTTCAAACTCGGAAAACACACTGAAAGTTACATTGCCGATTTTATGCTCGTGAGGTTTGCCGTCCGTGATACCTATAATCCAATTATTATTTTTCATATCCGATACCTCATCTCGCATCATCACGACTGCGCTGTTGGCGCTCATAGTTTTGCTTTAATACTTTCAGCGTGTATTCGGAGATTTGTTGCGGTGTCATACCGCTTGGCACATATTTACGAACATCATCCATCGGGATTTTTAGCTTTTCGACCTGATTTGGTTTTAGTTCGTTCATAATCTCGGTCACGGAATGCCTTATTACGATATTAATGTAAACGCTGAGTTTGTCAACATAGCACCTGTAAAGAGTGCCACCTATTCCGCATCACTTACCCTGGGCAAGAACTTTGATGTTAATTTCAAAATCGGTAATTTCGGTCAGGGCTTTAACGCAAATTTATTCAGCGCTACCGTTGACGACAAACCCTGGGAAAATTACACCTACGAGAACGGCGTAATAGGCGGTGTTATCGGTGCTACTACCCCCAATAATATCGGCAAGGCATATCATATTGCGGTTTACTATGACGGCGCTAAAATCAAGGACTTTAACTATTCGGTTCTTAATTATTGCAACGCAGTGTTTAAGGCATACGCAAATGACAATGCAACCTATGCAAAGCTTAATACCCTTTGCGAAGCAATACTTAACTACGGTAAGTATGCTGAGGATTACTACAATCAAGAGGGCGACGGCGACAGAAATGCTGATGAAAGCACTGTAAACGAAGGAC
>DCIE01000007.1:35113-57234 GCA_002315765.1 Ruminococcaceae bacterium UBA1734 | reverse complement strand
AACTCGAACTTGTCAGCGGTATGACCAATGCCAAAGCGGTTGAAGACGGAAAATACAAAACCGGCGATATGGAAAAAGCCCGTTCCTATCGTATGAAATCCGATGCGCTTTCTCATCAAGGCAAAACTTTGGGACAGAATGTCCCGAAGTCCGATGACAATCGCACAACCGCAAAAATCGGTGCAGATAACGGCGAGAGCTACAAGACCGTTCAGCGATATATCCGCTTAACCTATCTTGCACCCGAGCTTCAAGAATATGTGGATACCGGCAAAATGAAAATGCTTCCGGCGGTTGAGATTTCCTATCTTGACGAAGAAGGACAACGCAATATTGTTGACCGCATAGAAGAAACCGAGGTCTTTCCGTCACATGCTCAAACAAGAAAAATGAGAGCATTGTTTGAAGAAGGCAAACTTGACTACGATATTAAACGAATATTTTCCGTTATCATCAGGCTGAACAACTACCTTTGTTGAATTATAAGTATATGATACTTCTTTAATTCCATAATCGTCATTTGGGGTAACGGTCAAATCAACGGGATTTGTTCCGAACTGCTTTGCATAATTACCGGTAAGAGTACCGCCTGTCGGCGTATTGTAGGTGATTGAATACTCTTTGATAATTCTGAATTCAAGTGATGCGACAACCGTGTTACTGCCTGAAAATTTCAAAACAGCTTTATAAACACCGGCATTAGTCGGAACATAATTTATCTTTTTATTACTGATTCTATATTCGATAACAAGGTCATCGCTTGTCTTGCCGCCTATTGAATTCTCGCTAAGTGAAACCGGCTTTGGATTGCCGTCATAGATAAGATTTTCATTCGGCAGAATTGTAAGAGAAAGCGGTATGGAACTATCACATTCGGTTCCGTCATCGGTGGTACATCTTGCCGTTACGGTTGCACCATTTGTGGTGTATTCCCAATTATGGAAGTGCGGTTCGGAAAGTGTGAAAACAACGGATGCGGTTGCTCTTCCTATCGTAATTTTTGCGATATAAGTACCGTTTTCGGTGGGCGCACCACTCATTAGTTCAAAGTCTGAATTGTAATACTTGATATCGTCCTGAGATACCGTTACACCGCCGATTGTGGTTGTGGAAAGATTTGCCTTTGAACCTTCGGGTGAAGCGGCTGAGCTTGTAGGAGCAGAAATCTTAAGTGTCAAATCGGTTGAAGAGCATGCAACATCAATAGATGTATAATTTTGGATTGTAAAATCAAAAACTCTACTTTCGTAACGGTGACTCGTTATTTTTTCTCCGTGCCAAACTTGCCAATTCATCTTTAGACCATCTTTATTATTAGCAGATAAATCTCTGGTATTGTAGTAAAGATTTTTCCAAAGATGATCACCTTGACCAACCGTTTCCCCGGCAAGTCTTTTTGCCTTTGCAACTGCGGTTTCAAGTGTGAACGGCTTATCACTGCTAATCCTAACATAAGAATCGTCGTCAGTGTTGGTCGCACTCGCCGTTAAGCTCATCATCGGTATAACCGACAAAAGCATACAAAGTGCAAGGAAAAAGCTTAAAAGTTTCTTTGTTTTCATTTTTTGTTTTTACCTCCGTTTTCTTTGCAAAATAATAATCGCAATCAGTCCCATTAATTTTATATTAAATGATAAAAAAATGTAATGGTATTTTTTAAGATTTTTTGTGCAAATTTTTGGGCTTTCAGTCTTGAAAATCAGGCATTAAATCGCAAAAATACATATTTTCTAAGGCTAATTACCTTATTTTGCTTGACTTTTTGCTTTGTTTTGCATTATCCTATAATTAGGAAATTAGGAGGAGCAAAAGTTTGAAAGATAAATCTTCCAAACTTTAAAAATTATAACGCGCCGTTTTTCTCACCTCTCACGAGGCAACCGAAAAACATGGCATTTTATGACCATCCCTTTCATTGGTCATTTGTGCCTAAAAGCGAAAGCGAAAAGGAATGGTCATAAAAATGGAATATATAACCGTAAAAGAGGCATCAGAGCTTTGGAATACCGATATTTCCACAATAGGCAAGTTGCTCAGAGCCGGAAAAATAGAGGGCGCCGACAAATTGGGCGGTCATTGGGTAATACCTAAAGGTACGCCAAAACCCGTAGACGGCAGAACAAACAAGGCAAAAGAAAGCAAAAATGCGAACGGTTTTCGTTTCCCTTTGTATGTAAATTTTCCCGAGGAAAGTTTTGTCCCTGCTTTGTCAAATGAGGAGTCAAAGCTTTTTAGGGCACAAAAGGATTTTTATGCCTGTAAATTCGAAGAGGCAAAGGTTATATTTGAAACGCTTTCCGAGACTGCCGAAAATATATATGTTAAAATCTGCGCAAACTTTTTTATGTGCGTACTTTCGGTTGCGTATAATACTAACATCAACTTTAATCAATACTACTATGGTATGAACCTTTTGCTTTCTGATAATTTTCCATATAAAAAAGAAATGGAATTATTCCCGGCATTGCTTGATTTTTGTTTAGGCAAGTATATGAGCTTATACGAAAAGTTAAATTCTGATATTCAATATGAATTTCATCCATCGGCACTTTATATGAATGCTTTTTTATCATTTTTTAAGTTATCGCCGAAAAATCTGGAAACAAATGATTTAACCTGCCTTGAAGCATACGAAACACTTTGCGTAATAATGGAACGGGACGGTTATTTTGGCGAAGCACAAAAGCTCCACGCTATGCTATTGTCCTTATATTTTTCCGCAAATAACAAAGAACGAGTGCATTATCACATTCAAAAAGCGGTTAAAATCGCCTATGAGCATAATTTAATTTATACCGTAGCGGATGCCGTAGGATATTATTCCGACGAAATAATTAAGGTGTTAAAGGAATACCCTCTTTCATTCGTAGAACGGATTAAAAAATCAAGCAAGGTGATTTATGAAAATTTTGCTCGTTTTACTGCAAACAACGATATTACAAAATTGTATACAAAGCTTTCCGAAAGCGATTTCTCCTATCTTTCCTATGCAACAAAAGGTTTTACCAACAAACAGATTGCGGATATTCTTAATGTATCCGAACGCACCGTTGCAAAAAAATATAATGATATTTACAACAAATTAGGTGTTACCGGCAAACAGGATTTGATAAATGAAATTATTACTGCCCTTAGCAGTAAATAAAGCCTCAATCTAAACAAAAAAACACCCGATAGATTCGTATAAATACGGTTTCTATCGGGTATTATTCAGTTATTATCACAAGGGTATTACGGGAGTTTCGATACCTTTATTTTTGCTATAATTAAATATTGCGTCATCATACAAATATGTAACAGATTGGGGATTAAAATATGTAGTTCCGTTTTTCCAATAGCCTACCGAAAGTGCAGGTAGAATACATTTAGAAGTGTATTGTTTCACCTTTTCGGTTCTATCGGCATATTTATAAGTTACGGTGATAGATTTTATCGGCTTATAGTTTTCAACTTCCATACCTGCCGCATACTTTTTAAGGCAAACTAAATCAATAATGTTGACTTTTCCATCGGAATTGATGTCAAACCATTCTTCATCATATTCTATGCGATTAAAAAGTGCACCTACAAAAACAACAAGTTCCGTACTGCATACTTCTGTTGATTGGTTTGTTGCTTCTACTGCCAAGACATTTAGCAAACCGCAGAATAATAGAACGCAACATAACAACATAGAAATTATTCGTTTCAATTAACATCACCTTTCAACATTAAAAATCTTTTGTAAAGAATTATTCTATCGGCATATCCGGTAATGTTTGACCTTCACTCCAAGCGGTGCTTGAAGTTGTACTGCTGTCAAGAATTGATGAAGTATCGGAAGTGGTTGAAGTAGCGGTCGAGGTCGAATTTTTTTTGCTTGTACCGCCGGAAGACGAGGTTGTAGCTTTATCGGTTGCCTTTTTGGTTGACGAAACGGCGGAGGACTTTTCGCCGTTTACGGTTTCATTTTGGTAGGTTTCGCCGGTCTTAGTTCCCTTTTTGGTGGTTTCGCCGGTTTTGGTTTCCTTTTTGGTGTTTTCGCCGGTTTTGGTTTCTTTTTCGGTGGTTTCGGATGCAGTGCTATCCTTTTTTTCGCTTTGTTGACCGCTTACCGTATCAGAGCCTACTTCTTTTTCCGTTTCCTTTTCGGTATCTGTAACTGCGGATTGCAAGGCACTCGAAGTATCCGAAGTGGCTTTCTTCCCGTTTTTATCTCCGCCACAGGCGGTAAGAGAAAAAATCAGTATAAAAACCGACAAAAGCAAACAATTGCTTAAAATAATGCCGGACAGTTTTTTTGTTTTCATTTTTTGAAAACCACCTTTCTTTTTTAACGAGGAATTATTGTGTTAGCAAAGCCGACCGATATATTTTTGCAAAGCGGCACCGAAATTCCACATTTCGGTCGCATAAAATCACTTACAGTCATTATAAACTATATTTCAAATAAAAGTCAACCCGAAAATTCCGTTTTTATACAGTTTGACTGCGACTCTTAATACATTTTACCTTTATTTTTTAACAGAAATATGGTAAAATCGGGTTATAAACTAATTATTCTATACCGTCGTGCATAATAATTAGGTATCAATATAAAAGGAAGAAGCTCAATGATTGTTTACTATTCCGGTACGGGAAACAGCAAATATGCAGCCTATATGCTGTCGTATTTTCTCGGTGATAAAACCGTCAGTGCCAACGACTACATAAAATCCCATAAAGCATTTAACAAAGCCGATGACAAAAGATGGGTTTTTATATGCCCTATTTATGTTTTTTCCCCTGCCAAAATTTTCGAAGATTTCATTAAAAACGGAAATTTCGGAGGTTCAAAAGATGTTTGGTTTATTATGACCGGAGCCGGAACAAAAAGTGTAAGCGGAGAATATTACAAAAAGATTTGCAGGGAGAAAGGCTTTAATTATATGGGTACGGCTCATATCGCCATGCCTCAAAACTATATTTGCTATTTTACCATAAAGTCAAAAAAAGAAAATTCGGAAATTATCAAAAATGCAAAGAAAGATATTTTGCTGTTAGGCGAGAAAATTTTAAACAAAGAAAAATTTATCGAAGATAAAACCAATAAAGCCGAATATATCTCAACGGTTCTTGTGCGAAATCCGTATTATAAATTATTTGTTAAGGCGAAAAAATTCAATGTGAACAATGATTGTATTTCCTGTGGAAAATGTGTTAAAATATGTCCCCTTAACAACATTATATTATCCGGCGGAAATCCGAAATGGGGAAAAAACTGCACTCATTGTATGGGATGTATCAACATTTGCCCCAAAAATGCCATAAATTACGGAAGGAAAACTCAAAACAAACCAAGATATTTTTGTATAGATTTTGAAAAGGAGTAATTTCTATGAAAACATTGTGTATTTATTGTACCCGTTCGGGAATAACCGAAAACATTGCCAAGGTAATTGCCGATATAACAAATGGAGAGTTGGTTAAAATAACCGATGGCAAAAACCGAAAGGGAGTTTTCGGATACATAGGTGCCGCAATACAGGCACTCGGCAAAAAACTGCCGCAGTTAATGCCCTTTAACACAAAACTTCCAATAGAGGAATACGACAGAATAATTATTGCCTGTCCTATTTGGTGCGAAGATGTTTGTACTCTTGCAAAATCCTTTGCCGACCAAAATAATGACAAGTTTAAGGGTGAGGTTATTTTGGTGGCTTCCCATATGTCGGGACTTACCTATGAAGATAAAATAAAGGAATTCTATAAAGCAAACAACATAAAAACCCATAAATATTTAACCCTGCAAACCAAAAATTACGATTGGAAAAAAGATGTGGAAAAGTTTTTCGGAGAATAAAGATTGAAAGATAAATCTTCCAAACTTTAAAAATTATAATGCACCTGAAAGCCTATACTTTCGGGTGCATAATTTTTTTACTGAACTAATTTTTTCTTGTTTCCTTTTTCGTCAACCACATAAATACTGTTAAGCTGATTTACAAGACTTGCCTTAAAGCTGTCAATATACTCTCGGCGAAGTACAAACTGTTCTTCCTTTTCTTCATCGGTTAAGCCTTCGCTTTTTTGCTTTCTGGCAAGTTCGTTTATTCTATCAATTTTCTTTTGTTCCATTATATTTCGTTTCGTCCTTCCAAAGATTTTGCAAGGGTAAATTCATCGGCATATTCAAGGTCTCCGCCTACCGGAATACCGTATGCAAGACGGGTTACCTTAATACCCATAGGCTTTACAAGTCTTGAAATATAACTTGCGGTAGCCTCACCCTCAACTGTTGGGTTAGTTGCCATTATTATTTCCTTGACCTCACCGTTTGAAAGCCTTTCCATAAGTTCTTTGATTTTCAGTTTATCGGGTGTAACACCGTCAAGAGGAGAAATAACTCCGTGTAAAACATGATATACTCCCGAAAACTCCCTCATTCTCTCAAACGCCATAACATCCCTCGGGTCCTCAACCACACAAATAACAGAATGGTCTCTTGCAGGGTTATCGCAGATTTGACAAACATCAAGGTCTGTAAGAGCCTGACAGCATTTGCAAAAATGTATCTTTTCCTTTGCGTCAACAATGGCTTTGGCAAAATTTTCGGCATAATCGGCAGGTTGCTCTAAAATGCAAAGTGCTAATCTTTGTGCCGTTTTTCTACCTATGCCGGGCAAACGGGAAAACTGATTTACAAGTTCATTTAAAGGAACGATATTGTAATTCATCAGAACAGTCCCGGAATATTAAGTCCGCCTGTAACAGCGCCCATTTCTTCCTCTGATGTTTTTATAGCCTGTTCTATTGCCTCGTTTACGGCAACAGTTACTAAATCTTCAATCATTTCGGCATCATCGGGGTCGATAATTTCGGGGTTGATTTTAATTGATTTAATAAGGTGCTTACCGCTGACTGTTACTGTTACGGCTCCACCCCCTGAAGTGGCTTGATATTCACGATTTTCAAGGTCCTCTTGTAAAACCGTCATATCCTCCTGCATTTTTTGAGCCTGTTTAATCATTTGATTCATATTTCCCGGGCCACCGGAATTGGGTATTCTTACCTTCATAAATATTCTCCTATTTTTCTAAATTTTTTAGTTTTTCTTCAAAAGCCGAAAGCGGGTCTGTTCCGGCCGTTTTTTCGGGTTTATTTCTATAAGGACCTAACTTATAAGTCTTACCCAAAACGCTACACGCCGCTTTTCTTATTGCTTCACGGTATATGGGGTTTTGTCCGTTAATAAGGGAACGGAACTGCTGATTTTCCGTGTCAATTAAAAGCCGTTCGCCCTCAATATAAGCCTTTGAGCCTCTAAGCATTCCGGCTATCAGCGGACAGGTTGTGGTGAGAATTTTTAAAATATCCTCCCAGGTGTTCAAGACTCCGTCAGGTATGGTTGCAATACTTTCGGTTTCCTCATTTTCTTCCTCGGCAGGAGGCTCGAAATAAGGAATTTCTTCCTTTGATTCTTCCGTTTCGTTATTTGCAGGTTTCGGCTTTGATGCTTTCTTTTGTATGCCCACAAGGTTTCCCGACTCGAGACTTGCTATTCTTGCCTCAAGGGAGGCAAGGTCATTGCCGAGCAAAGGATTACAAAGCCTTATTATCAACATTTCCATTTCGGTACGGCGGTTTCCGCTTTGCATTTTTCCTGCCGTGTTTTGCAAGGACTCGAGTATGGAAAGTATCTCCCTTAAATCATACTTTTGTGCCTGATTTTTAATCATTTCCAATTTCTTTGTGGAACAAACTATGGGCAGGTTATCATCATTAACGGTTTTACAAATCATTAAATCCCTATAATGACTCGTAAGCTCGGATAAAAGTCGTTGCATATCAACCGAGGAATTATGAAGCTTATCTAAAAGCATCAGTGCGTCTTTTGCGTTTCTGTCGTGTATGCAGTCGGCAAGGTTTATTAAATATTCCTCTCCTGCCATAGCACATACATTCATAACCGTATCTTCGGTAATATCCTTTGATACCGAAGCACAAAGGTCAAGTGTGGAAACGGCATCTCTCATTCCGCCGTCAGCCGTAGCGGCAATAAGCTTTGCGGCATCATCGGAAACCGTGAAGCCCTCTTTTTCGGCAATATATTTAAGCCTTGCAACAATTTTTTCGGGGTCAATACGCCTAAAATCAAATCGCTGACACCGAGAAAGAATTGTAGCGGGAAGTTTATGCACCTCGGTGGTGGCAAGAATAAACACAACATGGGCAGGAGGCTCCTCCAATGTTTTTAAAAGTGCATTAAACGCACTTTGAGAAAGCATATGGACCTCATCTATAATATAAACCCTGTATTTTGCCGAAGTAGGCGTAAAATTAACCTGTTCTCTAAGGGTACGAATATCGTCAACACCGTTATTTGAAGCGGCATCTATTTCGCAAATGTCCGTTACCTTATCCTCGGCGATGCTACGGCACATTTCACATTCTCCGCAAGGGTCGCCGTTTTGAGGATTCAGACAGTTAATCGCCTTGGCGAGAATTTTTGCACAGGTGGTTTTGCCCGTACCTCTTGTTCCGGTAAAAAGATAGGCATGAACGGTTTTACCGGTGCCGAGTTCCGACTTTAATGTATCGGTGATATGTTCCTGTCCGTAAACATCAGAAAAAACAGTAGGACGGTATTTTCGATATAATGCCTGATAAGCCACGGCTTCACCTCCGAAAAAATAACTGTACACTGGGCCGCACGAATGAACCGATTTACTGAACGCACGGAAAGTACCGCTTAATGCTGCTCGGTTCCCCGCCTGACATGGTTCACAGCCCTCCGTCGTACAGGACCCGTCCATTCGCACGGCTCAATATACAGTTTGTAAATAGTATTATAATACAAAACCTTAAATTTTACAATAGAAAAATATAAAATATTGAAAAAAAGGAAAATATTTGTTATACTATGATTGTATATACTCAATATTAAATCTTTTGGAGACAGATATGAAAGAAATTGAAATAAACAGTTTGTATTCCTTGGAACACACAAATGCGGCATCGCTTCTCGCCAAATACAAGTATCCCTTCCAAGTGTTGCCCCATATTAAGGAATTTATTATCGAATACGGAAAAACATTAAGCAAGGACCTATACGAAGATAAAGGGGACAATATTTATATTGCCAAATCAGCCACCGTTGCCCCTACCGCTTTAATCACCGGACCTTGTATAATAGGAGAAAATACCCAGGTAAGACATTGTGCTTTCATTAGGGGAAGCGCTTTTATCGGCAACGACTGTGTTGTGGGGAATTCCACCGAAATTAAAAATGTTATTATTTTTGATAATGTCCAGGTTCCTCACTATAGTTATGTCGGTGATTCTATTTTGGGTTATAGGTCCCACATGGGTGCAGGTTCCATTACCTCAAATGTAAAGTCGGATAAAACCCTTGTAAAAATCCGTGTAGGCGATAATGTGATTGAAACGGGTATTAAAAAAATCGGTGCATTTTTAGGAGATTATGTTGAGGTTGGCTGTGGCAGTGTAATGAATCCCGGCACAATAATCGGCAAACACACTAATGTCTATCCCCTTTCGATGGTCAGAGGATATATTCCCGAAAACAGCATCTACAAAAAGCAAGGCGAGGTTGCAAAAAAGACAGATGGATGTTGAGAAATGGGATGTACTTAATTCTTCGGGAAAAAATACGGGAAGAACGGTGCTTAGAGGCAGAGATTCTTTAAAATCCGGCGAATACCATCTTGTTGTGCATATTTGGATAGTATCAAGTATGGGTAAAATACTTATTCAAAGAAGGGCGGACAATAAAAAACTTATGCCGGGAGAATGGGCCGCAACAGGAGGAGCCGCTATTGCGGGAGAAAATTCTTTTTGTGCCGCAAAGCGAGAGCTTTTTGAAGAACTTGGCATAAAATCAAACAAGGAGAACTTATTTAAACTAATCCGAATTAAAAGAAAGAACTCCTTTTTAGATGTATGGGCAATATGTATTGATACCCCTGCCGAAAAACTGATATTACAGGAAAGCGAAGTTGCATCCGCAAAATGGGTAACTATGGAAGAATTATGCAATATGATTGAGTCGGGAGACTTTCACAATTACGGTGCTGAATATTTTGACAGCATTTTTGAAAAAATTGATGATTTCAGAGGTTCACTTTTATGAGTTTTAGTATTGAAGGGAAAAAATGTGCTTGTTGTAATGCTTATCTTTTTCCTGATGACGATGTAGTTTTTTGTCCTGAGTGCGGCGCTCCGCACCACAGGAGTTGTTATAATCACTTAGGCCATTGTGCCTTAGAGGCTGACCACGGCACGGAAAATCAATATAAGCCGGAGGAAACGGTTGAGAAAAAGGCGGAAAACAAGGAAAATGATGAAAACAATTCCTTTAAATCCACCCATAGTTCGGTAATGATTAAATGTCCTAACTGCTCAAATCAGTATCCCGTATCCGAGAAAAAATGTCCTAATTGCGGAGAGGAAAACCGAATTCCCTTCGGAAGCAAGGTAATGACCTTTGACTTTTTAGGCGGTGTGCCTGAAGATTTTGACATAGGTGAGGGTGTAACGGCAGGAGAAGCTAAAGAGTTTGTACTTTCCAACACCCACAGATTTATACCCAAATTTGCGAGAATGAGGGACGGCTCAAAGGCTTCGTTTAATCTTTTGGCATTTTTCTTTCCGGGCGCTTGGATGCTTTCAAGAAAAATGTACAAATTAGGCACATTTATTTCTGCCTTAACCATAGCTCTTAACGCACTTGTTTTACCGTTTTATTCCGCTATGAGAGATGTTGTACCTACCGAGGTAAGTGAAAATTATTCATCACTTGCACTTTTTGTTTCGGAAAATATGCAACTGTTTAACAAAGCCGTCTTCTTTTCGGCAATGGTAAGCGGATTATTATATTTGGTTTTAATGTTTGTTGTGGGAATATTCGGAGATTATTTCTACAAAAAACATGTAATATCATCTGTTGTTGACATCAAAGAAAACAGCGAGGATAGAGAATTCGACACAAGAAAAAGAGGCGGAGCAAGCCTACTTCTCTTTATTTTAGGTGTCTTTGCCACAAGATATTTACCTGCTATTATTGCTTCTTTAGCAGGTCTTTAATAATAATAATTTCAAAGGAGAAACCTTATGAAAATCAAGAAGGCGATTATTCCGGCAGCAGGTCTCGGAACAAGAGTATTACCTGCCTCAAAAGCACTACCCAAGGAAATGTTACCTATAGTAGACAAACCTGCTATTCAATATATAGTTGAAGAAGCGGTAAATGCTGGTATTACCGATATACTTATCATTACCAATCGTGGCAAGGGTGTAATTGAGGACCATTTTGACCACTCTATTGAGCTTGAAAAAATGCTGGAATTAAAGGGCAAAACAGATATGCTTGAAGAGGTTATTAAACCTGCTAATCTTGCTAACATCTACTATATTCGCCAAAAAGAAACAAGGGGCTTGGGCGATGCGGTTTTAAGAGCAAAGGAATTTGTGGGCGATGAGCCTTTTGCGGTATTATACGGCGACGATGTAATTGTAGGGGAAATCCCGGCAATCGGTGAATTATGCGAAACCTATGAAAAATACGGCAAGAGTGTTGTGGGAATTAAACCCGTTCCCGACGAATTAGTTGTAAAATACTGTTCTCTTAAGGTTAGTGAGGTTGCCGACAAGCTTTACGATGTTTCGGATATGATAGAAAAACCGAAGCTTGAAGAAAAGTTTTCTAATTTCTCGGTATTAGGAAGATGTGTACTTGACAATTCCATATTCGGAATACTCGAAAACACACCTCTCGGTGCAGGAAACGAACTTCAACTCACCGATGCTATGAAGGTTTTGGCAAGAAAAGGCAAAATGATGGGTATTGAGTTTTCCGGCACAAGATACGATATGGGCAATAAATTCGGTATGTTGAAAGCCAACATTGAAGTGGGATTAAACCACCCCGAAATCCGAGATGAATTAAGGGAATATTTAAAGGATTTGGCAAAGAAGTTATAATGAAATACACCACTCTTTTCATTGACCTTGACGGAACGATTTTTAACTTTTTAAAAGCAGAAAATGCGGCAGTAAAGGCTACTTTTTTAAAAAACGGAGTTCCCATAACCCAGGACGAGGCTGAAATTTATTCCGAGATTAATTTGTCCTTTTGGGAAAAATACGAACGCAAAGAAATTAAAAAGGAAGATATTTTTGAAAGCAGGTTTATTGCCTTTTTGAAAAAAATCGGTAAAACTGCCGATACGGCAAAAATAGCCACCGACTATTTCGGCGAACTTGCAAAGCTTCATTTTTTAATTGACGGTGCGTGGGAGACCTTAGATGCTCTTAAAAAAATGGGCTACTTCCTTTGCGCCACCACTAACGGTGTATCGAAAACACAGCACCGAAGAATAAAGGAATCCGGCATCGACAAATTCTTTGACCTTGTTTGTGTCTCGGAGGATGCCAAAACAAGCAAGCCGAATAAAGAATATTTTGACTATGTCATTTCAAAATGTGATGAAAAAGACAAAAGCAAAATCCTTGTTATCGGCGATTCCCAAAGTTCGGATGTTTTAGGTGCTTTAAATTCGGGACTTGATATTTGCTTTTTTAATGAATTTTCTCAAGAACTTAAATATCCCGTTACATACGAAATAAACAAAATAACCGACCTAATAAAAATATTACAACCTCCTTGTTAAAGGAGGCTGTTTTTTATCTCATTATAGGCTGTATTTGTTCACCCTTCAGTGCCATTTCCACCGTTTCGGGAATAAGGGAAAAGTCGCAAACAAGAGAATTGTGTTTGCCCTGCGGGTCGTCTTGAGAATACGGTACAAAGTAAATGTTCTTTTGATTATGAAGGAGTCCGATATTCTTGGCACTTGTTCCCAGAGCATCATTTGTGGCTATCCCTAAAATCACGGGATTTTCGTTTCTAAGGTGTGCTTTAATTGCCATTGTAACCGATGAGTCGGTAACACCAAGGGCAGTTTTGGCAATAGTATTTCCCGTCATGGGTGCTACAACCAAGGCGTCTAACAGTCTTTTAGGACCGATAGGCTCAGCCTCAACAACGGTATGAATAATCGGATTTTTGCAAAGCTTTGAAACTTCTTCCTTTAATTCCGCTGATTTTATAAATCTTGTATCGGTAGAGTAAACTATTTCCGACATAATGGGAATAATATTTATATCAAGCTTTGCCAGTTCTCTTAAAACCTCCAAAGACTTATTTATTGTACAAAAAGAACCGCAAAATGCATACCCTAAAGTTATATTTTTCATATAATATCCCCTTTATCTTTGGTAGCAAGCTTTATTACGGTTGATGCCAATATTTTTCCGGCTGTTTCAGGTGCGATTTTCCCCGGTATTCCCGGAAGTTTATACGCCTTAATACTTGAATTTTTTAAAGCCTTATAATCCATACAACCGAGAGTTGACAGGTCAATGAGAAGCTTATCTTTTAAAGCGTTTGGATTTTCAAATATATTAAGGTCAACCGTGTTAAAAATAATATCAAAGTCATCTATGCGGTTTACAACTTGGGAAGTATGAATATATGGGATATCTAAAGCCTCAAGCAAGGCAAAATCGGACTCTTTCCTTGCACTGACGGTTATATCGCAGCCAAATGACGAAAGTCGGCTTGATAAAATCTTTGATACTCTGCCGTTGCCTATAATAAGCACCCTTGATTTCCAAATGGTAAAGGGTGTATTTTCGATAGCAAACGCAATAGCTCCTTCGGCAGTGGGAACCGCATTAAGATAAGAATATCCGTCAAGGGTTAGAAAATCAATGTTATTTAATCCATCAAAACTGTACCCGCAACTTAAAATCAGTTTGTTTTGTCCTTTATTTCTTATTTCGTCAAGGGTAATTATATCGTCAGTTAAGGGGCAGTAAACAGTTTTTTTGTCTTTTGTGGAGGGAACAGGCAAAACTAAAACATCATAATCTTCAATTTTCTCCTTGCTGTTTTCGATAAGTCCCCTGCTTTGGGCAAAATAGCCCCGATTTTTGACCTCTCTTAAAGCGGTAATGCTTCTCTTATCGCCACCGATAAATAATATTTTTTTCATGCTAACACCTGAAAATAAAAGAATAGTGCCGCAATGCAGCTCACTACATTGTATGGCACTTTTCAAATAAGGTTACATAAATTCGGTTGTAAGATATTTATAATAAACTTGAATATATTATTTCTATTTAGAAAATAAAAATGTGAATACCGATAAAATTTATCGAAAACAGTACAAAATGGCAATATTGAAAAATCATCTCAATTTAAACTGTTGATTATACAGCGTGGCGTATGCACCGTTTTGCTTAAGCAGTTGGTCGTGGGTACCCTTTTCCACAACCTGACCTTTATCAATAACGGCGATTTCATCGGCATTTTTAACGGTGGAAAGTCTATGGGCTACAACTATGGTTGTCCTGCCCTTGCAAAGCTCGTCAAGTGCATCTTGGATAAGTATTTCGGTGGTATTATCAAGGGCACTTGTAGCCTCATCAAGAATAAGAATGGCAGGATTTTTAAGAAATACTCTGGCAATACTGAGCCTTTGCTTTTGTCCGCCCGAAAGTTTAATTCCCCTCTCACCTATTTGGCTGTCATATCCCTCAGGCAAAGTCATTACATATTCGTGAATATTAGCCCTTTTGGCGGCGATTATCATTTCTTCTTCCGTAGCATTGGGATTTCCGTACATTATATTATCTCTTATACTTCCGCAAAAGAGAAAAACATCCTGTTGTACAATACCGATACTCTTTCTAAGAGAAGTAAATGTAATATCGTTTATATTTATATCGTCAACCAAAACCTCGCCGTTTTCAACCTTGTAGAAATTGGGAATTAAATGACAAATTGTGGTTTTTCCCCCACCGGAATGTCCCACAAGTGCCACCTTTTTACCTACATCTACGGTAAAACTAATATGGTTTAGGGCATTATCCTGCTTTGTTTCATAACCGAATGTTACATTTTTGAATTCTATTTTTCCCTTAATATCCTTAAGGTCTTTGGCATTTTCATTTTCTTTTTCCGGTTCCTCGGCTAAAACCTCTAAAAATCTTTGGAAGCCTGTAACACCGTTTTGATATTGCTCCATAAATCCGATAAGCTGTGTTACCGGGTTGATAAACACATTAACCGAAACAATAAAGGTGGAATAATCACCGAAATTAATCTTTTCGGCATAAAGGAAAAGACCACCGGCAATAAGGATAATTACATTAAACACATCGGTGATAAAGCTTGAAATAGAATGATACTGTCCCATTGCCTTATATGACATAACCGAAGCCTCAACAAAAAGCTTATTGTTTTTCTCAAACTTTTGAAGCTCGGTTTTATCATTGGTATAAGCCTTTGTAACTCTTATTCCCGTAATACTGCTTTCAACCGCCGCATTTATTCCGGCTGTTGTCTTTCTTCTTTCCTTAAAAGCGGCATGCATTCTCTTTCGGTAATAGGAAGAAACAACAATAAGAATAGGCACACAGGCAAAAATTATAAGGGTAAGATAAACATTAATGGACAAAAGATAAATAAAAGAGCCTATTAGGGTTAGGCTTGAAACAATAAGGTTTTCGGGGCCGTGGTGAGCAAGTTCCACCACATCGAAAAGGTCGTTTGTCATACGGGAAAGTATGGTGCCGGTTTCGGTATTATCAAAATATGTATAGGGCAGGGTTTCAAGATGCTTAAATAAATCTCTACGCATATCGGCCTGCATTCTTGTACCTATTATATGTCCGTAATACTGAACAAAATACCTAAGCAACATTCTTACCGCATAAAGTATAAGAACTATTATACCGCTTATGACAATAAGCCTATACTTACTGTTTTTAATATAATCGTTAAGCATAAGTCTTGTAATAATAGGATATACAAGACCGATGCCCGAAATCATTATTGAAGCCAACATATCGAGGTAAAACAGTTTTTTGTATGGCTTATAATAACCGATAAACCTTTTTATCATTTGTCGTCCCCTCTATTATCAGTTATTCTTTAATTCTCCCTTTGAGGAGGCCTTTAAATAGGCATTAATAAATCCGTCTAAATCGCCGTCCATAACAGCGTTTATATTTCCCGATTCAAAATTTGTTCTGTGGTCCTTTGCCATAGTATAGGGCATAAATACATAAGACCTGATTTGTGAACCCCAGGCTATTTCCTTTTGAACACCCTTAATGTCTTCTATCTTCTCAAGATGTTCTCTTTCCTTTATCTCAAGGAGCTTTGATTTAAGCATTTTCATAGCTTGGTCTCGGTTTTGAAATTGGCTTCTCTCGTTTTGACAAGCCACAACAATACCTGTGGGTATATGGGTTAAACGAACTGCAGAGGAAGTCTTGTTAATGTGCTGACCGCCGGCACCTGAAGAACGGAAAACATCCATTTTAATGTCTTCTTCACGGATTTCAATTTCCACATCATCACTGATTTCAGGCATAACCTCCACCGAAGCAAATGAGGTATGTCGGCGTCCCGAAGCATCAAATGGAGAAACACGAACAAGACGGTGAATACCCGACTCGCTTTTTAAATATCCGTAGGCATTTTCACCCTCAATCAGCATAACGGCACTTTTAAGTCCTGCCTCATCGCCGTCAAGAAAGTCAAGCACCTTAACCGAAAATCCGTGGCGTTCCGACCATCTTGTGTACATTCTAACAATCATACTAACCCAGTCCATAGCCTCGGTACCACCGGCACCTGCATGAAAGGTTAAAATAGCATTGTTTGCATCATATTCACCGGTTAAAAGGGTTTGAAGTCTAAGAGAAGCAATATTTCCCTCAAGTTCCTCAATGGAAGAAGAAATTTCGTCAATAAGAGACAAATCCTCCTCTTCATCACCCATTTCTATTAAAACAAGTAAATCCTCATAGGAAGAAACAAGGCCGTCATAGGCTTCAACCTTATTTTTTAGTTTTCCTGTGTACTGTACGGTTTTTTGTGAGTTTTCAACATCATCCCAAAATCCCGGAGCGGCTGATTTTTGCTCTAATTCCTCAATTTCTCTCATTAAACCGTCATAACCGATAGCATCCTTTAAATCCTTAATTTCCTGCTCGTTTGCGGTAAGTTTTAATTTTTGTTGCTCAAATTCAAGCATAAATATCCTCCGAAATTATTTTTTTAGTACATAGGCAGTCCATTCTTCACGAACAACCTTTTTAATTATTTTAAAGCCGTGTTCATTTGCGGATTTTTCCACATCATTGGCCCTTAAATCTATAATACCCGAAACGATTAAATATCCGTCATCGGTCATAAAATCCTTAACATTGTCAAACAGTCTTATAATAATATCCGCAATTATATTTGCACAGACAATATTATATTTACCTGTTACCTTTTCGGCTAAATCACCGTGAATAAACTCTGCTTTTTCACCTACGGAATTTCTGAGAGCATTTTCCTTTGCGGTTTTAACCGATTGTGCATCAATGTCAACACCAAGGGCACTTTTCGCACCTAAAAGAAGTGAAGCAACGGCTAAAATACCGCTACCTGTACCGATATCAAGTACATTGGAGTCTTGGTTTACAATATTTTCAAGCTCGTTAAGGCAAAGGTATGTGGTGGCATGACTGCCCGTACCGAATGCAGCACCGGGGTCAAGATTTATTACAATTCGGTCGTCCTTATTATGGTATTTTTCCCAGCTTGGACAAACGGCTAATTTTTCACCTATCTCAAAAGCCTTAAAATACTTTTTCCAGTTTTCGTTCCAATCGCTGTCGTCAACAATTTCGTCCTCAATGGTAAAATCAATGCCCGAAAGGGTGAACATTTCCTTTAAATATGCTAATTTTTCCTTGGCATTATCACACTCCGAAACATAAAGATGGATAATCGACCTGTTTCTGTTTTTTGAAATTAACTCCTCGTCAATCAGGTCAACATGAGCTATTTCCATAGCCCCCTGCTCTAAATCGGAATAATCCTCAATGTATATCCCGTATGGCACAGCCATATTGGCAATAGCGGCAGCCTCATCGGTTTTTTCGGTAGGCACCGACATTTTTATTTCAGTCCAGTTCATTTTCAAACTCCTCTATTTTTTCTAAGGATTCGGCGGAAATATTACCGCTTATCATACCGCCTTTTCCGCCGCCTTTAATATTTAATTTCTCTTTTAGGTGGCTAAAGAAAGGGTTTACCCTGCTTTCTTCGCCGCAGATTACAAAAGAATAATTATCTGTATCCCTTTTTGAGAGAACAAAGGCGGTGTTTTTTGTAAAATTATATCTCTTGTCCGCAAGATTTTGCAGGTCTTTCATTTCAAAATTTTCCGCAAAAAGAATTTTTTTATCTTTGTCGCCAAAAGCAAAAAGATTTATTATTCTTTCCTTTAAAAAGGTGTTAACCTGCTTTTCCTCAGCCAATTTGCCAAGTAGCAAGTTTACAGCCTGAGCTGTTTCATTTGGCTTTACGGATAAGAGATTTTGAATAGTTTGGATACTGCTTAATTTTTCGGAATAATCCTTTAAGGCATACATTCCGCTTTTCATATAAATTCTCGTTCCGCCACGCATTTTTTCGGTTGATATTAACTTGATAACTCCGATTTCACCTGTTTTCTCCACATGGGGAGCACAACAAGCGCAAATATCCACACCCTCAATATCCACCAAGCGTATCTCTCCCTGTATTTCCTTCTTTTGCCTGAAAGAAATATTATCAAGCTGAGACTTTTCGGGATAATAAGCTTTAATACTTCGGTTTTCCCAAACAGCCTTATTGGCACAATATTCAATTTCCTCTAACTGTCGGCTTGTAAAAATTCCGTCAAAATCTAAGGTTACAAATTCTTCGTTTAAATGAAATCCCACATTTTGAAAGCCGTAATTTTTATAAACAATACCCGAAATTATATGCTCGGCAGAGTGATTTTGCATAAAGCCGAATCGTCTTTTGTAATCAATCTCTCCGTGTACAAACTCCCCTTCGTTTAAAGGCTCTTTTACGAAATGTATTATCTCGTCATTTTGGATTTGTACATCTATTACCTCTAAGTCATTTATAATGCCCTTGTCGCAGGGTTGTCCACCTGCCTCGGGGAAAAAAGCGGTTTTATCCAAAATCACTTTGAAAAATTCCTTATCCTTTTGACAGGAAATAACCTTGCAATCAAACTCTTTAATTTTAGAATTCACATCATATAACTTTTGACTTATCATTTAAGCTTCTCCGAAATAATATGGGCCACCTTATAAATATCCCCTGCACCCATAGTTATGATGGCATCGCCGCTTTGGGCACAGCTTATCATTTCCTTTGCTAATTCTCGGTAATCCCCTAAAACCTTGGCATCGGGCAGTTGGCCTACAATATCCTCTGATGATACGCCAAAGGTATTAACCTCTCTTGAGGCTACAATAGGTGTTAAGAAAACTCGGTCGGCTACCGACAGCGCATCTATCATTCCATCCTTTAAAAGTGCCACTCTCGAATAGGTATAAGGTTGGAAAACCACGATAACCTTGCCGAAATTAAGAGATTTTGCTGCCTTAAGAGTAGCCTTAATCTCGGTTGGATGATGAGCATAATCGTCAATTACCGTAATACCCGAAAATTTGCCGTAAATTTCAAATCTTCGTCCGGCGCCGGAAAATTTATACACCGCATCTGCAATACCGTTGGGCTCAACCCCCAAATCATAACAAACCGCAAAGGAAACAAGTCCGTTATAAATATTATGTTTACCCGGAATATGCATCTCTAAATGTCCTATTTTTTCACCGCTTTTAAAGACATCGAAAATATATCCGTATTCACCCACAGTAATATTGTCGGCATAAAAATCATTGTTTTTTTCAAGTCCGAAGGTAATAATTTTTGTATCTAAATCCTTGGTAGCATCGTTACATCTTTTATCATCGCCGTTTACATAAGAAGTTTTTGAAAGAGAAACAAATTTTCTGAAGGAAGATGTAAGATTTTCCATTGTCTTAAAATAATCCAAATGGTCATTATCAATATTAAGAAGAACCGAAATATCGGGAGAGAACTCCAAAAAGCTGTTTACAAATTCGCAGGACTCGCATACAAGAGTCTGGGAATTGCCCACAACACAGGAACTGCCCGAAATCGGAAGCTTTCCGCCGATTACGGCCGAAGGTTCCATCTTGTTAAGAAGCAAGATTTGTGTTATCATAGAAGAAACAGTGGTTTTTCCGTGGGTACCGCAAACGCCGATTACATTATCGTACATTCGTGTAACAGCACCTAAAAGCACCGACCTTTCCATTTGAGGAATACCCTTTTCGGTTGCCCCTACTCTTTCGGGATTTTCGCTTGGTATTGCGGCAGAATAGGCAACAAGCTGTGCATCAGCCACATTTTCTTTGCTTTGACCGATATATACCTTAATACCCAAATCACGAAGATAGGCGGTCTTTTCGGTTTCGGTATTGTCCGAACCGCTGACTGTAAAACCCAAAGACAAAAGTATCTCGGCAAGAGGACACATTCCGCTTCCGCCGATACCAATCATGTGTATTTTCTTTATTCCTTTAAGAAGTTTGTCTGTTTGGCGTGGCTCTTTCATAAACATTACTCCTAAATATTTTATCTAACAAATTATTTTACCATATTTTTTCCGAAAAATAAACTATTTTTTGTAAGTGGGTCATAAAAATGCTTAATATTCCAAAAGAAATCGAAAAAATAATAAACACCTTTGAAGAAAAGGGGTTCAAGGCATACATTGTAGGTGGCTGTGTAAGGGATTTATTGCTTTCAAAGAGACCTAATGACTATGATATTACCACCAATGCTTTGCCACACCAAATCAAAGAAATCTTCCCTAAGACCATTGATACGGGAATTAAGCACGGCACCATAACCATTCTCACCGAAACCGGAGAAATGATAGAGGCAACTACCTTTAGAACCGAAGGAAAATATGAGGATATGCGAAGACCTGACAGTGTTGAGTTTGTAACCGATATTAAAGAGGATTTAGCAAGACGGGATTTTACCGTAAATGCCATGGCATATAACAAAACCGAGGGAATTATCGACTGTTTCGGCGGAAAAAACGACCTTAAAAAACAAATACTTCGTGCTGTCGGCGACCCTTATAAAAGATTTAGTGAGGATGCTCTCAGGATAATAAGACTTGTAAGGTTTGCAAGTACACTTAATTTTAAAATTCACCGAAAAACCAAAAAAGCCGCATTTGAATTAGCAAAAAACCTTGGTAAAATCAGTGCCGAAAGGGTATATACAGAGCTTATAAAAACACTAAACGGAAATAATCTAAAGCCTCTTGAAGTCCTGATAAAAAGCGGAGGTCTTGAAAATTTCGGTATAGAGTATAAAAAACCGATTGTCAAAATAACAAGACTCCCCCATAACAGCGATTTGAGGTTTTTTGCACTGTTAAAGCTATGCGAATGCAATATTCCTTTAGCAGCTGAAAAACTTAAAGTTTCAAACAAGCTTAAAAACTACTGTACCGACTGCGAAAGTATTTTGTGGCTTAGCAAAAAAAGCAAAGACAGTGATATAAAATATGCACTGTCCCTTTGTAATATTAATATTTTAGAAGATGTTTGCAGTTATAAGACACATATTTCAAACTGCAACATTATGAATATTTGCGACAGGGCAAAACAAATAATAAAATCCGCCGAGCCATATAAGATTTCCCATTTGGCAATCAGCGGAAACGACCTTTTAAAAAACGGAATAAACGGCGAAGAAATAGGCAAAAAACTCAACAAGCTTTGCAATATTGTCCGCCAAAACCCTTCTTTAAATACAAAAGAAAAACTTTTGGAAATAATAAAAGATATTTAGGTTTTGGCACCCTCAATAAACCGGGATTTGTATGGATTATCACTGTCTTTCAAGTTTTTTAAAAAACAGGAAATATATCAGCAAAGCATCAATAATGAAATCATAAAACCGCAATCTATCAAAAAGCAAGATACTTGAAAGAACGGATACCATTATAATTCCGATACTGATGATTTTAGGAAACCATCCTTTTTCCTTCGTCATCCAGGCAAAAAAAGCAAGAACCGGAGAACAAAATGCGAATACTGTCCAGCCGATAATAAAAGAGTTTCCATATACTCCGTGTGTAATTATTGCCGTAGCATAATAAGTAATCAGCATTCCGATACAAAAC
>DCIE01000007.1:1285-35095 GCA_002315765.1 Ruminococcaceae bacterium UBA1734 | reverse complement strand
AAGTGTTAAGCATTGCTTTTTTCTTTGTTGGACTGTAAATAGCTATCAAAGTTCCGAGAAATATCCATATCGCCATTTGTGAGAAAATATCACCAAGTGTTTCAAAATATATATCAAACAACCTCGAAATGACACCAAGGCCTAACCCGAGTAAAAACATAAATATTGGATTTATTAAATATTTTTTAATGGAAATCACCTCTCCAATATTGATTTGTCTGTATCTCTTTTATTTCAAGCATAACATAAGACCATTATACTGTAAAGTGAAATGTTGCTTCGCAACTTGAAATAATTTTCTTACGAAAATTGTGAAATATTCGCTTTTCGCCGAATGTGAAATGAAATAACCCACTTTTGTCCGGTAGACAAAAGTGGGGTTTTTATGTGATAAACGCCCTTTTGACAAGCGGACATTGTTTTCATTTTTCAACACTATTCTTTATCCCATAAATAATTATGTAGCTCGTGGCCTTTTATAAAATAAAACAAAACAAAAAAAGCAATGATAGGCATTAACACCCCGACAACATGCAGTGTGCTGATTTGAACGAAGATATTATACACTTCGTGGAATGCTATTCCGCATAGAATAACGCCGAAAACCAACAAACCTTTCCTTTTATCCTTCCATTTTGCTTTGAAAACAGCAACCCCGTATAGCGACGAAGTGATACAGTGCATAAGTCCTGTGCCTATGCTACGGGAGATAATCCAGAAAACATTTGCTGTTTCTATGTTGGAAATAAGGTAACAAAAGTTTTCGGTCACACAAAAACCGACACCGACCGAAAAAGCGTTGGCCGCGCTGCCTCGTTTTCCTTTTTTGACGACAATACCAAATGCAAATACACAAATAAACTTCAGTATTTCCTCCGCAACGGGAGCAACAAACATACCATACTGTTCTTTGTTTAGACAAAGCGTCTTGATAAAACTATTATTGATTGCATACGCAACCAAACAGGTCAGCACACCTAAAATCACAGAAAGCATAATACGCCTTGCACGCTTTTCCAAATAAAAGCACAACAAAGAAATCGGCAAAACAAGACACAAAGAAATGTATATTACGATATCATTCATAATATTTATCTATACCGTTCTTGATTAAATTACCGCACCGGATAAAACGCCGGTTCCGTAAAGAACAGCAACAACTGCAACGGCAACAATTACTACTGCAACTACAATAATAGCAATAAGTTTCTTTTTATTCACGATAATACACCTTTCCTTTTTTGTTAAATATACAATTATATTACCATATAAAACCTTCTATTGTCAAGCATACAAGGCAAAAGTCGTCAGTATTCATTATTCATTTAGAAAATCCTATCACATTGATACGAATAAATGCTTAAAAATGAATAATACAACGCAAAAATCCTACCACTTGCGTGATAGGATTTTCGTTTTGGTGACCCATCGGGGATTTGAACCCCGGACACCTTGATTAAAAGTCAAGTGCTCTGCCAACTGAGCTAATGGATCAAGACAGCTTATATATTATATCAATATAGGTTAGATATGTCAAGGAAAAAATATATTTTTTTCGCTTATTCTTAAAAAAACCTGCAAAAATCGAAAAATACCGACTTTTGCAGGTCGAATAACTAATATCAAATTAGTCTAACACGGATAACGCCTTCTACCGACTTAATCTTTTCAACGATACTATCGTCCTTTTGGGCTACATCAAGCATTGTATATGCATATTCCCCACGGGATTTATTAAGCATATTCTCGATATTTACACCGTTTTCAGCAACAATTCCGGTAATTGCGGTAAGCATATTGGGGATATTCTTGTGAATTACGCAAACCCTTGCAGCTCCGCTTCTCGGCATTGAAATCTCAGGAAGATTAACAGAATTTACAATGTTTCCGTTTTCAATATAGTCAACAAGTTCACTTGCCGCCATCATTGCACAGTTATCTTCCGACTCAGGTGTTGATGCGCCAAGGTGAGGAATAGCAATTACTCCGTCAACACAAAGCATTTCATCGGTTGGGAAATCAACTACATAAGATGCAACCTTACCCGACTGCAAAGCCTCTATCATATCATTGGAATTTACAAGACCGCCTCTTGCAAAGTTAAGAATACGAACTCCGTCCTTCATCTTTGCAATGCTTTCTGCATTAATTAAATTCTTTGTAGAGTCAAGTAGCGGCACATGAACGGTAATATAATCGCACTCTTCAAAAATTTGATTAACATCATAAATATGAATAGCATTATGGGTTAAATTCCAAGCCGAATTAACCGAAAGATACGGGTCATATCCGTAAACCTTCATTCCGAGAGCATTAGCGGCATTGGCAACTAAAACACCAATAGCACCAAGACCGATAACACCTAATTTCTTACCCTTAAGCTCCGGACCTGCAAAGGCACTTTTTCCTTTTTCAACAAGTTTTCCTACTTGGTCGCCCTCGCCCTTTAATGTCTTTGCCCATTCAATAGCCGAAATAACACGGCGAGAAGAAATCAAAAGTCCTGCAATAACCAATTCTTTAACGGCATTAGCATTAGCACCCGGAGTATTAAATACAACTATTCCCTCTTCCGAACAACGGTCTATGGGAATATTATTTGTTCCTGCACCTGCACGGGCAATTGCCTTTAGTGTTGCAGGAAATTCGGTATCGTGTAAAGCGGCGGAACGAACAATAGCGCCGTCTGCATTTTCCACTTCATCACCGATTGTATATTTATCATCAAAAACCTCAAGACCGATTTTTGAAATCTTATTATAAGTCTTAATTTTATACATATTAATTTTCCTCCTCGAATTTCTTCATAAATTCTACGAGCTTTTCAACACCCTCAACCGGCATTGCATTATAGATAGATGCTCTCATTCCGCCTACACTTCTATGGCCCTTAATATTAACAAATCCTGCCTTCTTTGCTTCGGCAACGAACTTAGCATCAAGTTCTTCGTTTCCTGTAACAAACGGAACATTCATTAATGAACGGTCTTCGGGAACAACAGTACCCTTAAACAACTTGGAATTATCAAGAAAATCATAAAGAATAGTTGCTTTCTTTACATTGATTTCTTTCATTTTCTCAAGTCCGCCCATTTTCTTAATCCACTTAAACACAAGACCTGCAACATAAATGCAGTAGCAAGGCGGTGTGTTAAACATTGAGCCGTTATCGGCATGGGTTTGATAATTAAGCATTGTGGGTGTTTGCTCCATAGCATTTCCCACAAGGTCTTTACGGATAATAACAATTGTTACACCGGCAGGGGCAACATTCTTTTGAGCACCGGCATAAAGCATACCGAATTTTGTAACATCAATAGGCTCGGAAAGAATACAGCTTGAAATATCAGCTACAAGCGGAACATCACCGGTATCGGGTAACTCATGATACTTTGTACCGTAAATGGTATTATTCATACAAATATGAACATAATCTGCATCCTTATCGAAATCATCTCTTGTGGTTTTCGGAATATAAGAGAATGTCTTATCGGCACTGGATGCAACTGCTCTTGCATTACCGTAACGGGCAGCTTCCTTATATGCCTTATTGGCCCACTGACCTGTAATAATATAATCAGCCTTTTTATTCTTATTCATAAGATTGAAAGGAACCATGGCAAACTGTGTTGAAGCACCACCCTGAAGGAAAAGAACATCATAATTATCGGGAATGTTCATTATTTCACGAAGATTAGCCTCGGCTTCATCAAAGATTGCCTGATACTCCTTTGAACGGTGGGACATTTCCATAACCGATTGACCGGTTGTACCAAACTCAAGCATTTCATCAGCTGCTGTTTTAAGCACCTCTTCCGGCAACATAGACGGACCTGCACTAAAATTATAAACTCTGGACATTTATTTTTCCTCCTAATTTGCGACAATTATCGCACTTACTATTTTATGATATCATTATATTACTTTTTACCGCCTTTGTCAACGACTTTTTATATTTTTTAACAATCTTTTTAAAAATATAAATAATTTTTTCACAAACTTTGTTATTTAATTAACAATATAGCTTTACGAAAAGAGGGATTTCTCCCCCCTTTATTGTGATTATTCGTATGCGTTTTTATAAATGGCTAAAACATCATCATAATCTAAAGTCATATACCCCGACAAAACTCTTGTTTTATTTCTTGTACATTTAAGGGCAAGTTCTTCCAGGTCTTCTTTCTTAACCCCCAAAGGTTTAAGCCTTATGGGCATTTCTATTGACACATAATAATCTTCTTGCATTTTAACGGCTTTAAGGATTGCTTCTTCCTTTCCGCCTTCTTCCACACCCCAAACATTTTTTGCATATCTATACCATCTATCAATATTTGCCTTATACACATATCTTGCAAAGGCACTCCAAACGGCGGCAAGACCTGCACCGTGGGCAATATGGGGATACTTTCCTGAAATTTCGTGTTCAAACTGATGGACCGTCAAGGCAACATCTCTGCCGCATCCGGTAAGTCCGTTATGTGCCAAAGAGGATGCCCACATCATATTTGCCCTTGCATTATAATCGTCAGGATTATTAAAACATTCTTTCCCTGATTTAAAGGCTTCTCTGATAACTGCTTCGGCTACCGCATCGGTTACATCGGTATTATCGCCTACACTAAAGTAACGCTCAATAGTATGCATTGAAATATCCACCGCACCGCAGCCGGTCTGATATTTGCCTACGGAATATGTAAGTTCGGGATTTTCAATGGCAAAATCCAGCCTATTAAGGTCGCTTCCGTATCCTCTTTTCTCACCGGTTTCGGAATTTGTTATTACGCAGGAATTTGACATTTCCGAACCTGCCGCCGAAAGGGTTAATACTGCACCCTTTTTCAATGTCTTTAAAGGCTTACTAATTCCTAATGAAAAATCCCAAACATCAATATCGGGATTGGCAACACCATTAGCAATATCCTTAGCCGAATCTATTACCGAACCTCCGCCCACGGCAAGAACAAAATCCACATTTTCCTTTTTACAAAGTTCTATTCCTTCTCTGACAAGAGACAGCTCAGGATTTGCAACAACCCCACCAAGCAAAACATATTTAATGTTTTCCTTATCCAAACAACTGGTTATTTTATCAAGCAGTCCACTCTTTTTTGCCGAGTTTTTTCCGTAATGCACCAGCACCTTTTTCGGACAGTATTCTTTTATTATTTTCCCTACATTTAATTCTTCATCTTTTCCGAAAAATACTTTGGTAGGGGTATAGTAAGCAAAATTATTCAACACAATCAACTCCTAATACTGATTATAGCACAATTACCCTTAATTCAAAAGAAAAAGTTGCCGCAAAAATACGGCAACTGAAAATTACGCTTTTACATTTATAACAATTTTGTTTTCAGTTAGGCAGTTATCGCCCACATAAATCTCGAATTCGCCCGGCTCAACATGGAAACTACCGTCAGAATAATAGTATCCCAATTCTTCATAGCCCACCGAAAATTCAAAGGTCTCGTCGCAGCCCTTTTGGATTTCTTTCTTTTGATAAGCCTTAAGCTCACGCAGCGGCCTCATATTTAAACAAATCAAATCTCTGATATAAAGCTGTACTGTTTCCTTAGCAGAATAATCGCCCTTATTATTAACCTTTACCGAAATATTGAATTTTTTGCCGTTTTTGAGCTCATCAAGGGATAATTCTTTATTATCGCACTTAATATCTTCATAAGAAAACTCGGTATAAGAAAGTCCGAAACCAAAAGGATAAAGAGGTGATGCGGGAATATCATTATAACAATTTTCCGGATTTTCACCGTAATATCCGTCAACCGGTCTTCCGCTTGGGGTAACATTATAATACATCGGGATATGTCCCACCGTTCTCGGAAATGTCATAGCAAGTTTACCGCTTGGCACCTTATCACCAAACAACAAATTACAAATTGCCGGTGCAGTTTCATTTCCGCTATGCCAAGCATACAAAATTCCGTCAAGGCAGGGTATTTGTCGGGTGATAGCAAGAGGTCTGCCGCTGAATATTACCGCAATAGTTTTCTTTTTTAGTGATTTAACTCTATTTACAAGTTCAATTTGGTCATCGGTCAAAGTAAGTTTTGCTACTGCATTTGCTTCGCCTGTATTGGTATGTACCTCTCCTAAAGCCAACAAAACAGTATCAACTCCCGACAATTCCTCAAGACTATCGGCAAACACAATATTTTCTTTCTCCGGGCGATTTAGCAATGCTTCATAAAGGCTTGGTGTTTCTTCAGCCTTTCCGTCAAGTGTCCAACTTCCAATCAAATCCCGTTTTTCTTTTAAGAACGGTCCTATTACACCGATTTTTTGAGTTTTACTAAGCGGCAACACATTGTCGTTTTTCAACAAAACTGCCGTTTCTTCGGCAATTTCCCTTGCCAAAGCAAAATGCTCTTTTCTATCATAAGACACTTGATTTCTATACGGATTTTCAAAAAGATTTTTGGCAAATTTAACCCTCAAAATTCGTTTTACCGAATCATTTATTAATTCCTCGGAAACAATCCCTTCTTTTACAAGCTCTTCAAGATATGTAAGGTATGCTCTATCCTTCATATCAAGGTCAATACCTGCTTTTAAGGATAACTCGGCACAATCCTTCTCGTCTCTTGCCACACCTTGCTTTACAAGTTGGATTACTGCATCCCAATCCGAAACAACAAATCCCTCAAAGCCTACCTTTTCTTTCAGAATTTCTCTTATATGATGAACGCTTGAGGATATGGGCTGTCCGCTTATATCGTTAAAGGAGGACATAACGGTTCCCACACCTGCATTAACAGCGGCTCTGAAAGCAGGTAAATAGAAATTATACAATGTATAATCCGAAATTTCCGTTCTATGATAATCCCTTCCGCCTTCTGAAGCACCGTAGCCGATATAATGCTTTGCACAGGCAACAACACTATCCTTATCGGACAATTTCTCGCCCATAAATCCCTTAACTGCCGACTTTGCAAAGGATGCACCTACAAATGGGTCTTCTCCGGGACCTTCGATAATTCTTCCCCAGCGAGGGTCTCTTGACAAGTCAATCATTGGTGCAAAGCTCCACTGTATTCCGTCATTTGCGGCTTCTTTAGCCGTGGCACGATAGCATTTTTCCACCAAATCATTATTAAAACTACAAGCCATAGCCAAGGGAATGGGATAAACGGTTTTATGTCCGTGAATTACATCTCTGCCGAAAATTACAGGGATTTTGCATCTTGAATTTTCCACCGCACATTTTTGAAGTTCGTCCATTAATTCAACATTAATTCCCGGTTCGTTTCCTGCTCCTGCATAAGCGGAACTTGCCCACAAGACCGAACCGACTTCGCCTCTTTTCGCCATTTCCAAAAGATTTTCGTATTCCTCTTTTCCCGATGGCGCCTTTTCCTGATTTAACTGACCTATTTTTTCTTTTAAGGTCATTTTGCTTATTATTTCATCTATTTGTTTATCAAATTGAGCAAACATTTTAATTCATTCCTTTTCAAAATGTTAAAATTCAGTATTTAAAATAATTATACAGTAGCATTATTATAAAAGCAACATCAATATTTTACTAAAATAGGCTTAAATGTGATTTTCTTTACCTTTTTATGAAAAAAGAGAAGGCAAAGCTTCTCTTTAATCAATACTATTTTCGAAAGTCATTATCGTTAAAGGAAATTCCCATATACTTTAAATTATTCATATAATTAAGTACATTTTCCTCGGTTTGTTGTTTTATTTCCCCTCTGTACTTAGTAATAATACCTTTTCGTATAAAAATGGCCTCATACCATCTCGGGAAATATGAAAACGGCAAAAGAAACGGAAATTTTTCCAATATAGGATATTTTTGTGCCATCCTTTTATATGTAGGAAATATCAGGCGAAAAACCGTGTCTTTTCTTCCCGCAGCAACCGAGCCGTTTTTAAGCATTGCCACAAGTCCGTCTGAGTATATATGATTTACATTGCTTCCGAAGGTTCCCGATGACAAAACATACCGGGTAATAAACTCGGTTTTCTTATCGGTTTCTACACCGTTAAACCAAACATCAATAGTTTTGTTTACATTTGCATTAAACTCATTAAGATTTATTAAGGCAAGTTTCTTTTCAATATATTCATTATTCAAGGAATACTTATTCTTATATATCCATAAATCAACAAAATGCCTTATCCCGATACCGCCGTCACGAAAATGCTTTGCCAAATGTGTTAGCAGAAAAATATATTCGTCATCAGGAGACATACAATACTCGCAACTGTCATCACTTACTATTTTCGCAAATTGCCAACCATTCTTAAAATATTTAATATAATCCTTATTATTTGTGGGAATTAAATGCTTATGAAGCTCCAGATACAAATCGCCCTTACACCAAATCAGTTCGTGGTCGCTTTCTTCCTTTTCATCATACCCTAAATTAATTAATATTTTTCTTATTAATTCATATTGATTGGTTTTTATTAAAATGTCCAGGTCTCCCATCTCCCTGTTTTCAGGTTTGGGATATATGTTTTTAAGATTAAGCCCTTTAAGGAACATATAATCTATGTGATTTTTCTCAAACTCGTTTTTAAGTTTTTCTGCGGCATGAATTTGTTTTTTAGATAATGGCATACCCGAACACAAATCGTTTAAAGCTTTATCGCTAATCAAGGAATCCTTTTTACAATTAGAAAGCCCGTCAACAACAAGATTAAGTACCGCATGTTTATTCGCTATCTTAAGTATTTTATTGATATTACAATCATCCGAAAAAACAATTTCTTCTCCGGTAATTGCACTTTTTATCAGAGAAATCACACACTTTTCGTTAAGGTCCATAAATCAAAAATCCTCTTTTAATATAATATAACTGCGAGAGAACACTACCTTGAATACATCTTACTTGCTAAAATTATTACATCGGGAAATCGAAGCTTATAGCTTATAAAACAAAGCTTGCCGAAAAGCCCCATTTTGAGCCTTTTTGTCTTTATCCTTTTTACTGCTTCATTTAAAGACCTGTCTTTAAACAGTTCAATGATTTCCCTACGCTTTTCTGAATATTTTTTTCCTTTTATTCCGAAAACCATGGGAAATTTTTCTATTAATAGCTTAACCAGCAAATGGGCTGAATTAAACAAATTTTCATCGGTTACTAAATTATTTTCTAATATAAACTTTTCTCTTATATTGTACAAATGGATTATTTGTCCCAATCTCTCGTACTTTACCACATGCATAATTGAGTCGTCGTTTTGTCGGTAGTAGTAAAGGGCTTTATTGCAATATCCCACACTGTCGGCAATTTTATAAACTCGAAGAGCCGCCTCATAATCCTCCGCATATCGTATGTCTTCATCAAATAAAAATCCTTTTTTTACTATTGAGGAATTGAAAAATACTACATTAAAATTATAAGAATAACATCTTGCCAATCCCTTATACACCGTATCGAGAATATCATTTCTACGAAAAACAATCTTCTTTTTAAAGTCAATACTGCCGTATTTAACTCGTGAAATATTTCCATTGTCATCCACAATATTCATATTAAACATAACAATTTCACAATCATTTTCCTTTGCAAAATTATATAATGTTTCGCAATAATCCGGCGCTATATAATCATCGGCATCAATACAGGCAATATATTCGCCCTTTGCCACCTTCATACCGGAATTTCTTGCTCCGCCAAGCCATTTATTCTTTTGGTGAATAACCCTTATTCTGTCATCTTCAGCGGCATACTCATCCGCCATTTTTCCGCAATTATCCGGAGACTCATCATCTACAAGTATTATTTCAATATCTTTTAACGTTTGGTTTCTTATGCTTTCCACACACTTCGGAAGATATTTTTCCACACTATAAATAGGGACTACTATGCTGACAAGACATTCTTTCATTATTACTTTCTATACCTCTTTGATTATTACGACTACACGGTAATATCTCCGCTGATAAACTCGTCATAAACCGTTCTTTCTCCGTGTGTATTTAATTTTTCGTAATTTCTATGGAAACTTAATTTATAGAAAAATGTTTCTTCCGGAAAACTCCAATCTTTGCATGATATAGAGTTTCTCATCGCCAATTCGTAAGCAAATATGTCCGGATTGCTACCTTGCAATTCGTCAATATATTTTTTTGCCTTTGGCAGTGTTCTATATGCCATTTCAAAAAAATAATCAAAAAGAAAATAATTAATTGCATCTGTTTCTTTAGCCCAGTATTTTTCAAAAAGCTCCTTATAGTATAAAAACAATGGATCATTCTTTTTTCCGCCTAATATAAACAATGTCCATCGACCCTTAGAAACATTGTCCATATTTTCATCAACGCCAAACTTACAAGAATAAAAAGGACATTCAAAAATCCACTCCGGGATTTTTTGACTGCAAAATACCGTAGCATCTAACCACAAACCGCCATGTTTATAAAGCAAAGATGTTCTCACATAATCTGAAAAATTAGCCGCACAAATAGTCTTATTCTCAAGTTTTTCCATTAGATAATCCGGCACTTCTATATAGTCCTTCATATTTTCTAATGTAATAATATGTATTTCATGCTTTCCTGCATTTTTTCTGATGCTGTTGATGCAGTTCTTAACCATTGGCGGAGCATTTTCTTCTCCCTGAAACCAGCATATAAAAATCGGGGATGTTTCATCATTATCCTTTATATCAAAGATTTCGTTTTTATGATTATTATGCACCTGATTAAAATATTTTGAAATGTATTTAATTATACTTTCATCTCTTTTTTTTATATAAAACTTATATAATTTTTCCGATTTAATTCTATAGTTAGCCACTTCCAACAAATAAGAAAACGCATAAGAAAATAAAAATTTTCTTCTTGTTTTGTATTCTCTTTTTATAGTTTCGAGTGTTCCGTTTTCAAACATCGGTTTTCTCCTTTCAAATATGCATTACTATTTAAAAAAATTATTGTAATTATTATCTGCCATAAAGTTTCTTTCAAACAACAGTCTTGAATTATGACAAAATTCCGAATATTTATCTTCCGGCATATCATAAAAATCAATAATTTTCCGAGTTAAATCATCAATATTAAAGTTTTCTTCAAGAAGGAAGCCGTTATAATTGTCAATTACAATTTCTCCGCTGCCGCCAACATCGGTTGCAATAATGGGTATGCCAAAGGATGTGGCTTCCATAATGGAAACAGGTAAACCTTCACTGGAACTGACATTGATAAATAAATTAGTATTTTCATTATTAAAGAAATTGTAAATTTCAATATTCGGTATTCTTCCCAAAAATGTAAATGTAATATTATCTTTTAATTTGCTTTCGGCAAATGCTTTAATTTCTCTAATATCAACGCCGCTACCGATATGTGTCCAATGTATTTTTTTGTTTTCTATTTTTGACAGTGCTTCAATAATCAAATTCACCCGCTTTACAGGCGCCACATTAGAGCAGGAAACCACTTTTAATTCGTTGTTTTTTTCTGGAAACTTCTTTAAAAACCGGTCATTAATTCCCAAATACTTGGTTATTATTTTTGAAGAATAAGACGGAAATATGTTTTTTAAATATTTTGTTCCATGGTCAGAACATGGATATATAAACTCAAATTTTGAAACCATCTTTTCTTGAAACGGCAAATAATCACAATAGTTTCGTTCAGCATAAATGTCAAATCTATGACATCTTGCCACAAATTTTGTGCTATAGCCCGATTTCTTTACAGCCTCGTTGATATAAACCGCACACATTCCCACAGTACTCAGCCAATAAGAATACACGCATATTTTATCATCACTTTTTAAATCGCACATCTTAATAAACTCAGGCATTCTTTTAAGAGATGCGCTAACACAAGCTGAAAAATGGCAGCAGGCGGAAACCTTACCAAAAACATTTCCACTCAAACAATTTTTGAGTATTTCCGATAAATTTTCCTTTTTAAACAGTTCCGGTAAATAATCTTTTTTAGCAATTTTTTTCGGATTAGCGGGAAATACAACCACATTTTCCGGCACCTTGCGGCAGGGCTCTTTTTTATTTGCCTCTGTAGCATATATATATACCTTATCGAAAGATTTTGCCAAATAACTAATTTCATTTTCGATAAAAGTTTCGCATGAATTAAATGGGTATTTACTTGTAACAAAAATCAGTTTATTCATTTCCTTGATAATCCTTTTATTGCTTTATTTCGTCAAATACTTTTTTAAGTTGTTTCTCCCAAGTTAGGTTATTTTCTGCAAACTCTCTCATTTCGGTTGCCAAATTATCATTTTGACGGCATTTTTTTGCAAACTCTACTATCTCTTGAATATTTACAGGGGTATCATCGCCGACAATTTGCCTTATAAACGGTGCATCTTTTGGCATTGCAGTATCAACCGAGGTTGCAATATAAGGGATTCCCCTTGCACAATACTCTTTTACCTTTAATTCCGAAGTGATTTTTCCGCCACGCCTATGTGCGGCGAGTGATGCAACTGCAACATCGGCTCTTTTGAAAATATCATCTAATTCCTTACCTTTTTTCACTCCGGTAAAAATAATATGGTCTTTAAGTTCATATTCGTCGACCATCTTCTTTAATCTTGGAGCTTCGGGCCCGTCTCCTACAATATAGAAATTAACCTTTACGATATTGCTTTTATTTGAATAATAGTTCTTTAGTCCCTCGATAATTCTATCATAGCCGTGTATATTTACTATCAATGCAACACCCACAATATTAATTTCATTTTCTATAAAATCTTTTTTCGGTAAAAAGCTTACTGCATTTACATCTATTCCGTTATCAATATTAACTGTCTTTGCACCGAAAATAGAAGAATGTCCGTAAAAATCGGTAAAAAAATCAATATGATTTTTTATTCTGTTACGGTTGATTTTATCTTGAACATAATTAAATCTTGTCAGCATTCCACTCTCTTTTTTCAAATCGCAATCATAGGGAAATGTAGGCATTTCCACAACCACTTTGGAAATTTTGCTTAATTTCTTTATCATAGACATAAAAGAAAAATCAGCAAGAGGATACCTAATATAACAAAGGTCTATTTGATTGTTTTTGCAAATGCCATAAGCCTTACTCAATAAAGTCAAGTATGTAAAATATGCTTTTGTTTTCTTTTTCACAAGAATCTCGGTGTTGCCTCCGTGCATTATTACACCGTTTCCATTTGATAAACCTATAGCATATGTGTCATATCCCAAATTAGAAAAAGCATTATACTGGCCTAATAATTTTTTCGTAACTCCTAAAGATTTATCAGATAAAATATCATTATCAAAAATCATTAAAACCTTGTTTATCATACTTTTTCTCCTTTAATCTCTTGTAAATACTTTTTATTTAATATCAATTTACAGTGTCTCAATATTTTCTCTGTTCTTAATATTCTTCATAACATTCTTAGTATCAAAAATTGCGATGGCGTTCTTTTGTACCATATCGTAATCAACATTACTATGAGCTGCCGTTACCATAACAAGGTCATAGGATTTGACAACATCCGGTGTAAGTTCCGGAATGGATTTTCCGCTTTCGCCGTACATATTTTTAAACTCGGCAACCCAAGGGTCAAAATACGAAACCTCTGCACCGACTTTTTTAAGTTTCTTATACACCCTAATGGCAGGGCTTTCACGGTAATCATCAATATCGTTTTTATACGAAACGCCCAGCATTAAGATTTTTGCACCGTTTATTGATTTCTTATATCTGTTAAGAATATGCATTGCTCTTTCGACACAATATTCCGGCTGTGAATCGTTAATTACCATACTGTTTTCAATAAGTGTGGTATGAAATCCGTATTCACGGGCTTTCCAGGTCAAATAATATGGGTCAAGGGGAATACAGTGTCCGCCAAGTCCGGGACCGGGATAAAATGCCTGGAAACCGTAGGGCTTGGTTTTAGCAGCATCAATAACCTCCCAAACCGAAATACCCATTTTATTGCAAAGTCTTCCAAGTTCGTTTACAAGACCGATATTAATATTTCTATATGTGTTTTCGAGAATTTTCTCCATTTCGGCAATTGCAGGAGAAGAAACAGTATGAATATCGCTATCGAGAACAGCCCTATAAACAGCCGAAATAACCTGTGCGGCATCCTCTCCTATTGCACCCACAACTTTAGGAGTATTTTTCGTTTTATAGATTAGATTGCCCGGGTCAACCCTTTCAGGACTAAATCCCAGATAAAAATCCTTACCGCAAACAAGGCCGCTGTTTTCCTCTAAAATCGGCTTTAACAATTCTTCTGTTGTTCCCGGATATGTGGTTGATTCAAGGACAACCATCATTCCCTTATGTAAATATTTTGAAACTGCTGTTGTGGAATCTCTGACAAAACTAATATCCGGCTCTTGGTGTTCGTCAAGAGGTGTAGGAACACATATTGCTACAAAATCTACATCCTTAATAAAACTAAAATCGGTTGTAGCAGATAACATCTTTTTTTCAGTAAGGGCCTTTAGGTCGGAATCAACCACATCTCCGATATAGTTTTTGCCCTCATTAACCATCTTTACCTTGGCTTCCTGAACATCAAAGCCTATGGTTTTAAATCCTGCTTTTGCTTTTTCCACCGCAAGAGGCAAACCTACATAACCAAGGCCCACTACTCCGCAAACCAATTCTTTGTTTTCAATCTTTTTTAACAATTCAGACTTCATTTTTATTCCCCCGAACAAATAATCTTTTAAAATCTTTTGATTTTACATATTTAACTGCAAAATTTATAATTATACTTATTATGTAAGTAATAACTAATACAAACAAATATTTTACAAGCGGTGCTGTTTTTACATCTTGAACAAAGTATATAACAAATTGATGTACGCAATATACAAATAAAGAAAGTTCACTCATATACTGAACAATTCTTGACGGTTCTTTCTTAATTCTCAGCATCAGCATAAATACAGCCGAAGAAACTGCGACTACGGATAATTTTTGATAGGAAGGAAGAACTACGGAAAATCCCACACTTAAATACTCTACCGAACAAAAATACTTCCATTCTACTATTGCTAAAACCACACCGATAATTAAAAGCACAGTGGCCAAAATTCGTTTCTCGCTTACACTGTCCTTTGTTTCAAAAATAAAGGACGCGATAAACACATATGGTAAAAAACCTATCGGTGAAAAATATCTAAGAGCCTCTGTTCTTATGGTAAACGGTACAAAGCTAAACAAACATATCGCCAAAACACAACAGCTTATCGCCGTTCCCGCAACAGCCGATTTTTTTCTTTTTTCCGGTATGGATTTTGTAAAATAATAAAACAGTTCCAACAACACCAATAAATAAATAGAAATTTGGAAATAGTAAAATATTGTGCTTGCTCCGCAAAACAGCAAACGATAAATATTGCAAAGAGTTCCCCGTTCATCTACCCAAAACTCAACTTTTGCGAATAAATAAGATATTCCCACCCAAATAACAAATAGCTTTAAAAAATAAAATATCCTTTTATAAAGCAACTTTTTAGGTTCTATATCCGTCTTTGAACGTTTTAATAAATATAAACACATTGATATAACCAAAAACAAAGGAACGGCAAGTGTTGAAATATTGGTATAAAAAATATCCTTAAATGTCGGAATACCAGAAAATGTTTTACTCATTGCCGAAGAAGCTCCAAAAGGGCGAATATGACAGGACACCACAAAAATCGGCAGTATTGCTTTTAAATAAGTTATTCCGCTTATCCTCTTCATTTTTAAAAGCCCCTATATATTATTTTGCAAAAAAATCTTCGATTGATTTTTTTTGTCTTCTATAATTAAGTTGACCTTTTCATAGTCAATGTTATTTTTTGTAATATCTTCTATACTTCGGTTTTCATCAAACACTCTATCACAAAGGCTGAATTCAGATAGCAAAGACTCCACCTTCGCCTTACCCTTTCCCATAGAAACAAATTGCTTTTGATACTGTATGGAAAGTGCCGTTCCGTGGAAGGTATCGGTAATTACATAATTTGCATTTTTTAGGTATCCTAAAAATTCTCTCGGACTCGCCGCTATCCATTTATCACACCAGGTATTTCTAAAACCTACAGAAATTAAGGAGAGTCCCCTTTTCTTTGCAAATTCTTTGGTTGCTTTAATTTTATCTTCGGAAAATCCCCAACTACCATCATAAGTATATACCAAAATATATTCTTTTTCACTGCATTTTTTTTCGATTTTTCTAAAATCAAAAAGGAAAGACGGGTCTATTACCCTTTGAACATTTTGATTTCCCGTAACCTGACTTACCAACTTTTCAGTGGCATCATCCCTTGCGGATACTGCCCTTATTTTTTTTATTCCCTCTAAAAACTGCGGGTAATACTTAAAGCTATCTATTGTACTGCGACCGACACAGGAAGCATAACTAATAACATTTTCGGTTGAAAGAGATAAGCCGTAATACTCATTTGCGGGAACAAAAGTTTTATTTTCAATATTCCATATCTCATCGCTGCCTATTATTACTAAATCATAATCCTTTTTATTGGATTTTGCTATATTAAACATTTTCCAATCTTTAAGGTAGGACAACAAAAGCTTTAAAGAAAATATATCTCTTTTTATGTTCCTATCAAACTGTTTCCTGAGCCTATACTTTTTGTTATATAAGGAATCTATGGGGATAAAAGAAACCTCATGGCCTAAATCCTCTAAATATCTTTGCAAACCGTAGGCCTGATAAAAGCTTCCGTAATTATAACATTTATAAATTGTTACTATGCCTATTTTCATTTTCCGCATATCCTATCTTTTATTTCCATCAAGAGCCATAAAAAAACATTAGTGGATTTCAAGTTTTCTTTATAACAAATTCTTTTGATTTTTTCCGAAATGTTTTTGTCTTCTTTATTATCAATGCAGCATTTTACAATTTTTTCTTTTAATTTTTCTTGGCTTTTATGGTTTTCCCCACCGCTTTTTTTATATTCAATCAGTTCTTTTTGTGCCATTTCTGCTTTGGAAATATCTGCTTCTACGGCATAACCGCCATCAACAAGTTTTTGGAGCCATTCCTCTATTTTGGCATTTCTGCAAATAACCAAAGAGGTTCCCTCATTTTTTTCTTTATACTCATCAAGCCAAGCATCCATAAAAGTAATATCGGCATCATCGGCGAACACATCATAACAATTATTACAACTGGTTTGTGAAAAAAGTTTGCGCCAAAACAGGAAACCGAAATCTTCACTTCCGAATGATGTGATATGGGTTTTGTCGGAAAAATCAAGTCTGACGCCGTAATCCCAC
Organism: Ruminococcaceae bacterium UBA1734; assembly: GCA_002315765.1. GTDB lineage: Bacteria > Bacillota > Clostridia > Oscillospirales > Acutalibacteraceae > UBA737. Next base: position 17,862 of record DCIE01000007.1, on the reverse strand, counting down.
GCAGGTCTTGAACCGTCTTTTATCCTAAATTTGCAAGACTTAATATCTTCTCTTTTATGACCGCTCTTCCAAGCGAGTACATCTACTAATAATTTACTCGGAGTATGTCCGCAAACAATACCTATTAAATACGGGATTTTTTCATTCCAAAAAGCACTTTGCTTCCTTAAATTATTTATTGCCGAAACAAAACAGGGAACCCCGATAATCGCAACATTACCCTCAATATTTTTTACTTTTTTGATTATTGAACAAAGTGTAACCGGATAATATGCCGAGCCTTGGCAGGAAAGCAATTCATCTGTGGTTTCACAAATGCAGTATTCAAACAAATTATCTGAACCGTTTCCTTGTTTAACCGATACTATGTAATCTACTGTATTTTCGGTTAACATTTTTGAGAGAATATATGTAGCTATACCTCCGGAAGATGCATTCTCGGAAAAACCGGGTGCTCTTCCGATAAAACAATTTCCGGTTGGAGCAATATATTTTTCCATTCTGTTTTCAAATGGGCATACCGTTTTGCATTTTCCGCAATCAACACACAAATTTTCATTAACAACCGGTCGAAGCTCACCTATATCGTTTTCTTCTGTTTTAATACAGTCCTTCGGACAAACCGCACTGCATATACCGCAACCGGAACAAAGGCTGTTATTCGTAATATTATTTTTCAAAACCGCAACCTCCGTCCACAAAATCTATCCGAAATAATATTGAATTTTTTCTCTGATTCTCACTTCAAAAAATTCATACAAAAATAGCATTTTCATTTTTCTTTTAAGCACATATTCTATTTTTTTTCGTTTTTTCTTATCAAATCCAATATCAGCGCAATCTTTTATCCTAACCCTAAAGAACTCATCGTTAGCTATTTCTTTTGTTTTCTTATATATTTGACCTAATTTTGCTTTGTTTTTCGGCGAATAAACATTATCTAACATATTCATAAAGATTTTACAAGTGTTTTTTTGACACATTATTTGTCTTTTGTCATTTAATGAAGGGGAAATTGTATCAACTGCTTTTTCGATTTTTGATATAACAAGTTTTTTATACTCAATCTCATTATCGTGAAATTTCGCACAAATGCTATTTGAATTTCTAATATAATTATAAAGACACTCGTCTACAATCGAAAAACTTTTGATATAGTTAATATATGTGAAAAAGAAAATCGTATCCTCAACAAGTTGAACTCCTACGGGAAATTCAATTTTATTATCTTTAACAATTGACGCTTTGTATAGTTTATTCCAGGCATAAGTGCCAAAGTTGCCATTTAGATAGCTATCAATCAAACAGCCTATGGATTTCGCATTATTTAAGAAGGTCATTTTTCGTTCATAAGAAAGCCTATCGGAAAAAACCTCTTTATACCCGCATATTGCCAAATCGAAGTCATTGTTCCTTATGGAATTATACAGTTTTTCAAACATATCCGGTTCCGCATAATCATCAGGGTCCGCAAATCCAATATACTCCCCGGATGCCACCTTCATACCGGCATTTCTTGCATCACTAAGTCCGCCGTTTTCTTTATGAAGTACCACAATATTGTCGTATTTATCGGCATAATCATCAATTATAGCACCGCAATTATCCGGAGTACCGTCATCAACCAAAATAATTTCGATACCCTTAAGGGTTTGACTTAAAAGAGAATCTATGCATTTGCGAATATATTTTTCCACATTGTATATAGGGACTATAATGCTGATACATACATCAGAATTGCTATTTTTCATACAATCTTTCCCAAACTTTCAAATTTTCATTAATACCGAAATTAAGCTGTTGCATTTTTTGGTGTATTTCCTCGGTAGGGTGTTCTTCAATGCATTTTATTTTGTTTATTTTATCAACCCAGATATCGGCATTGTCAATGGGTAAAAAATCAATCAATCCGAATCCTAAATCCGTTTGCTTTGATAAATTTGACGAAATAAAAGCCTTTGTTCCCACTGCTTGTGCTTCAACACAGGATACCGAAAGTCCTTCAAAAAGCGAAGGCAATAACATTACATCACTCATTTTAAGTAACTTGGGAATATCCTTTCTGAGCCCTAAATAAATTATCTTTTCTTCTAACTTTTCTTCCTTTACCTTAGAAAAGAATTCATCCTTTAATTCTCCTTCGCCGCACATATACAATACACAATTTTCATCTCGCAATTTTTTCATAATTTCAATAAGAAAGAACTGATTTTTCATTGCGGAAAATCTACCTATATGTAAGAGCGCTTTTTTGCTATCGTCATTAATTCCGAAATCGTGGCGTAATTGTATTTTGCTTTCATCCACCTTAAATCTTTCTAAATCAAGCGCATTGGGAAGAAAAATATAATCTTTTTTCTTTCCGTATAAAAATTCGGCGGCAAGGTCGCTGCAGGCAACCCTTTTTGTTGCTGCAAATAAATTGAGTTTTTTAAATATCCCCGAAATAATGTTTCTCGGGGATTTATTGTTTCGGTCATCAAAGGATTGATGAGAGTGGCTTATTCGGTTTTTTATTCCGCATTTTTTTGCCGCCAATAGAATAATCCCGTTATGCAAGAGGTTATGTGCGTGAACAGCATCGTATTTGTTTTCACCCAACAGTTTTACAAACTGCTTATAAAATCCTACTATTCCCGCTTCTGAAAAATTGCTTATTTTATGTACCTTAACACCGTATTCCTCGGCTTGTGTCTGATATGACCTTTCCTTCGGTGCATCATACACGGCAAAGTCAATTTGAAATTTACTTTTATCAATTTCCTTTACCATATTCATAACGACACTTTGTACACCGCCCGAAATCTCAAGGCTGTCAAACACTTCAAGAACCCTGATTTTTCCCTCTTCCATACTCAAAACCTAAATCTCCTATTTTTTAATCAAACTCAAAACTCTTTCCTTAACATAGGAAAATCTTTTTGTTTTAAAGAAAGCAAAAAAGTAAATAATGTTAGGAATAAGAACAACTATTAAGAACTTTTCAACTAAAGAAAATACGCTGTTTACTTGGATTAATCCTGCAATTTTAAAGGTGAATAATGCTACGCAAACAGCAAAAATCCCATATCCGATATACTCTATATAATACCTTAATATTGATGTTTTAAAGCCGTGCTTAAACAACATTAATGGGTCGTACCATGTATTGGTGAATAATCTTGAAATCGCTGTTGCCAAAAGTATTCCGAAAACTCCCCATAGCTTACCGAACCAAATAGATAATCCGATATTTATTAAAGCGGTGGCAATGGACATATACTGACCGTACTTAAACAACCCGTAGGAATCTTTAAACAACCAAATATTATTATGCATTCCCCGCATATATACATTAAGGGATATTACAGTCACTACTGCTAAAGAAAGAGTATATTTATTACCTATCCACACAGTAATTACATCATTTACAAGTACAAAAACTCCTATACTTGCGAAGCTGTAAAGCCAAAAGCCAAACAGGTTAATACCGTCGAATACATCTCGGCTTTTCTTTGTATCACCCTCGGCGTTCAAGTTACCGATACTTGGATAAAGGCTGCTGAAAAACTGAGAAAGTATGGTATTAATAAGGGTTGTAAACATTACATAGTTTGAATATAAACCGGTTTCCACAATACCGCAAACGGCACTCATAATGGTGTTATCGCTGCTGTTTACGAGAATCGTGCTGATTTTTGTAATAGATAATGCCTTAATATTAACAAAAATCTCTTTAATGGATTTTTTGTCAAGCTTCTCATCGTTTTTCTGAGTTTTTAAATATTCATACTTTTTATCAACAATTTTTGATACCACAAAATTATTTGTAAATATAAAGAAAGACTCTACCGCCAAATACAAATAAAAGTTTCTGAATAGCACCAAAACAACTACTTGGAATACCGTCCTTGAAATATTGCATATTTCTTTAACCGTAAGAACCATATAATTCTTTTGGTCGGCTGTAAGCAATGTGGATTTATATGAGTAAAAATACGAAATTGTCGTATTAAACAAATAAAAAATATAAATTTTAATAAGGTCGTTTTCCACCGGACCTGGGTCTTTGACAATATAATGCAAAAAGGGAATAAGTACCGCACCCACTACGCCTACCAAAATTCCGATAACAACATATGCTTTTTGGTAAAGCTTCATCAAAGCCGCTATTCTCTTGGTATTGTCTTCTCTTAAAGGTTTATATAAAGCGTATCCGATTGCCGAACCGATACCCAGCTCAGCCAAGGAAAGGACCGTCAAAATTTCTCCGAAAAGTCCGTTGACACCTAAATATTCAACTGCTAAATATTTAATGAAGATTGTTCGTCCTATTACCTTAAGGATTATTTCTATCCCCTGTCCTCCAAGACCGAAAGCGGCATTTTTGAAGGACTTTTGTGTTCTTGATTTCAACTAATCACCCAAAACTTTTTTCCAAAAATAATCTCTGCGAATATTCAGTATGTCTTCCGAATATTTTTTTGAACGCTGATAATTTTCCTCGGCACAAAGCCTCATATATTGAGGATTGCCAAGCATATAACAAACCATATCGGCAAGTTCTTTATAATTTTTTCTTCCGTGAATACAATCGTCCGGCAACTGCTCGGGAACAGCCGTACCGGCACCGCCGATACAGGGACAACCTCTACTCATAGCCTCAATAAGAGCCCTGCCCAAAGTTTCCTGAAGACTCGGCATTATAAAAATATCTAAATTATCTATCCAGTTAAGGACAGGTTCTCCGCCGGGAAGGGCACCGGAAAACTCAACATTACTAAGCACACCGTTTTTCTTTGCCAAATTCTCCCACTTTGTCTTATCTCCGTCTCCCAAAAAACAAAGCTTAACATTTTTATACTTTTTAATTATATCTTTCAGGGCAAAAATAGCCGTATCGTGTCCTTTATATCCCACATTAAGAGATGCAATTAAACCGATTCTTATTTCCGTGGAAGAATTCATATTCTGTATTTTTTCAATTCTTCTTTCAAGAACCGAAATATCACTTGGATTAATATTCGTATCTGAGCAACCCATATTAAAATGTTTATTGGGATATCTATTTTGCAAAAACCGTCTTGAAACATATAAAACATTTGGTGCTTTTTTTACACATTTCTTTTCGATTAAAAACGAAATCGGGGCATATACCTTACCGGTTACCGAGCCTATATTCCAAAGGTCGTCCCAAGTGCATCCCACAACCTCAATCATATAGGGTTTGTTAAGTTTTCTCGCAATACTGCAAGCCAAATATCCTAAATTGCTCGGTAATCTGATAACCGCCACATCGGCATCCTTCATTTGTTTTGTAATAATCGCCTTTGCTTTTCCTATCTGTTTAAGTCCTGAAAAAGACATTAAATTAGGAAGACCGAAAAACGAAACATTATCACCGCTTGAAACACTGAATCCCTTTAGCAGTTCTTTGTCTTGGGTTTCTGCAATTCTTCCGCCCACCGTAATTTCATCAAAATATCTTAAATATCTTTTCCACAACAAATCGTAGGCAAAATGACCGTAACTGTAATATTTACCGTCATTTACCCAAAAACGGTTATCGTGAATAAATATCATTTTCATATTTGTTTTCCTCCATAGCTCTATAAGCATAAGCTAAAAGAAATAAAAGCCAAAAGGTAGGTTGCCTTTGGTTAAGCAAGGTAAGTCCTTCGATAAAAACAGCGGCAAAAACCGGTATAAAATACTTTGAACTTCTTTGAATGTTTTTCCAAATCCAATGCAAAAACAGTACGGTAGGAATTACTCCGTAACAAAAAAGAATACTAAGCAATGTAGAGTGTATTTCTCCCGAAGAATGTGCCTTCCAAAATCTTTCGAAATGTCCCTGACCTGCACCGAAAATATTATAAGTAGGATAAATATATAACTTATCTATATTTCTATCCTGCCAAATCGAAGCCTCTGCCAATTCAGAACCCGTAGTTGAGGTTGTAAGGGTTTCTTTTTCAAGAAGTCTTGAAAAAAGTTCACTTTTTTCCATTTGTGATATAATAAAGTTTTTATTAATGAAAAACACTACCAACAAAACACCGATAATAAAAAGTGTCCACATTACTCGGCTTCTGTTCTGAGCATCCTTTTCGGCAACCGATGAAAACAGCAAAATTGCAAGATAAGTTCCTGCAAATACCGCTAATGCCAAAAGCATACCGGTAGAAGATGTCAGATAAACAATAAAAACAAAAGCCGCATAGTCTATAACATTAATTTTACAACCTTTTAATTTCATATTATCTATAATATATAAAATCATCAAAAGGGAAAATTCATAAAATGCCAACTGATTAGGGTCATTAAAGGTTCCCATATATCTTGTGGAAATCATGCCGTCGCTTTCGTAAAAGCGTCCGACTCCCAAAAAATAAATAACAATTTGGAAATATAAAACTATTCTGCAAACCCAAAACAATTTTTTAATAAACTCTCTGTCATTTAATAAAAATCTTGCTGTGATAATAAAAAGAAAGTTAAAAACATAATACAATATGGATTTAACAAACTCCACATCGAAGTAAAATGTAAAATAAATAAAATTAATTATAGCTACAAAAAATAAAAATGTCAGCAACACATAATCGTTTTTGCAAAATATCAGGTTTGTACCCATATTAAAATATATAAATACAATAAAAGCCAAAACGAAAACAACATCTCCGGGCTGAAAACTTCCCGAAGTAAAAATATAGAACGGTTTTACAAAAATATACAGCAAAAACAGCCATTCGAGTATTTTCGGTGCTCTATACCCTAACTGTATTTCGTCCGTGTCCTGTCTTATTACTCTTTCCAATCTCTGTTTTCACCCCAATTACGCCAAGAGCATTATTGACAACATCTTTTCTTTCAAAATTATCTTCAATATGCTTTCTTGATTCCTTGCCCATCTTTTCCATTTGATTATATTCTAAAGACAGGAATAAATTAACCTTTTCTTTAATATCAACGCCATCTCCGGCCTTAAATAAATATCCGCTGACTCCATCCATTACAGCCTCCCGACATCCCGGAATATCGGATGCTAAAAGCGGACGACCTAAAGCCGCAGCCTCCAAAAGAACATTTGCCATACCCTCGTGATATGAGGGCAATATCAAGCAGTTGCAATTTTTGATATAATCTCTCACATTATTTTGATATCCGTAGTAAATTACATTTTTAAGTTGCAAAAACTTTTCAAAAGATTCTTTATAAGTATCCTCAAATTCGCCTAAAAACTCAAAAACCACATCTTTGTTTTTGTCATTACAATCTTTTATTACGGGATATAAATCTTCTATACCCTTTTCTTCCATAAGCCGTCCGATGTATAGGATTTTCTTTATATGGTTATTAGGATAATTTTCAGGTAGAAACTCCGATGTATTTATACCTGCACCGTTTAGAACATAAGTTTTTTCCTTTTTGCAAAGACGAGCTTCTACAAAGGTATCCCTATCATGGCTGTTTTCAAAGAACAAGCCACCGGCATGTCTTGATGAAGGCAAATATAATATTTCAATTATACTTTTAAGTAATCCGCCTTTATAAAACGCCGAACCTGTTCCGGTAACATTAATATAATAGGGGATTGACTTTTTTCGCATAGCTATTCCGCCGTAAATATTGGGCTTTATGGAATATGTTATTCCGAAATCATATTTTTCTTTTATTAATTTTTTATATGTAAAAAACAGTTTAATATCATTAAAAGGATTTGTGCTTCGTCTGTCAAAAGGAACATCAATAACCTTTATTCCCATTGCTTTTAATTCCTCACAATAATCATCATAAGGTAAAAAAGTGTCAATGGAAATACCGGCATCCATAATGGATAAAAGCAATTCTTTTCGAGTAAGTATCAAACTTCGTGCATCCTCGGCAATAATGAGTGCTTTTTTTGTGTCATTTTTTGCCGTATCCTCCGCTTCTTTAACGAATACCGAGAAAAAAGTTTTAAACATAATGCCTATGTCAAATAAGATGTTAAAGTTTTTAAGCGCCTGTACATTATATTTCATCTTATCAGGTAAAACCTTATTAATATATATGTCATCGCAATCTTCGGCGCTGCTTATTAATTCAAATTCGTCCTTATATTTTATACTTGCAAGAGAAGTTACTCCGGCAGGTAAAAGCAAGGTTGCCAACATTTCGTCTGTATAAACCTTTACATATCTTTCAACCTCAGGTCTTGTACCTACAAAAGACATTTCGCCCTTTAAAATATTGAACAATTGAGGGATTTCGTCAAGGTGGAATTTTCTTAAAACCTTTCCCACCTTTGTTATTCTATTGTCATCGCTTACAGTAATTTGTGTGCCCAGTTGTTCCGCATTAGACACCATAGTTCTGAATTTATAAATATAGAACTTCTTGTAATATGTAGTTATTCTTTCCTGCTTGAATATTACGCTGCCCTTAGAATCCAGCTTAATGGCAACTGAAATAACAAGCATTGGAATTAGCAACACAAGTGTAATTATTGTTGCGATAAAAATGTCAAAACAACGCTTCAAAGCAAGGCTTACTTTTCTCTTTTTCAGCAAATCGTAATACACCTTTACCGTATCGTTTTGCATTTCTTTGGGCAACTTTTCCCATGCGACCATAGATATCTCCCTTAACTGCTTATTTTATATTTTTGCGGTATGTTTCCTTAAACACATCAATAATATATTTTTGGTCCTCAAAACTCAAGGTAGAATAAAGAGGGAATGTAATTTCATTATAATACTGATTATAAGCATTGGGAAAATCTTTAATATTGAAGCCTAAATCGGAATAAGCGGTAAGTAGCGGAAGTGGCTTATAATGAACATTAAGGCTAACTCCCTTTTCACCGCAATCAATGATTATTTTGTTGCGCTGTTCTAATGTAATAGGAAATCTTGCCAAATACAAATGGCAGTTTGACTCGTTATTGTCATCGAAATGAATCAATGTCTGAGTTGTAAATTCCGAAATCTCGGCATTATAATTTTCTACAAGTTTGCGTCTATGCGCCAACATACTGTCATAACGGTTAAGCTGAGAAATACCGATAGCTGCCTGAATATCAGTCATATTGCACTTATAACCCGGGAACATAATATCATATTCCCAAGCACCTGCCTGTGCTTTATTAAGAGCATCCTTGTTTTGGCCGTGTAATGAGAACAACATAAACTGCTTATATAAATTCTCATTATTAATAACCGCATTATTTTTCCAAACAACGGCACCGCCCTCGGCAGTGGTTAAATTCTTAACGGCATGGAAAGAAAATGAGGTAAAATCGGCAAACTGTCCGCTTCTTAAGCCGTTTCGTTTTGAACCCAAACTATGGGCGGCATCAGCCAAAACAACAATTCTGCCAAAAGCATCGGACAAACTGTTTTTCCCCGTCTTGAATAGAGATTTTTTCCTTTCGACAATCTCAAATATCTTGTCGTAATCGCAAATTCGACCGCCTAAATCGACAGGAATTATTACCTTTGTTTTTTCGGTTATTGCATTTTCCAAAGCCGCTAAGTCCATCTCAAACGAATTAGGCTTTGTATCAACCAAAACGATTTTTGCACCTACATGATGTATAACAGAAGCGGACGCCGTGTATGTATAAGCGGATGTTATTACCTCGTCTCCGGGGCCTACACCCAAAACTCTCAATACCAGTTCCATACAAGCGGTAGCCGAAGACAGACAAATTGAGCCTGAAACACCGCAGTACTCACAAAGCATTTTTTCAAACTCTGCTTTTTTAGGGCCCGATGTTATCCAACCGCTTCTAAGAACCTTAACGACCTCTTCTATTTCGCTTTCGGTTATATCCGGTGGGGAAAAAGGAATGTTTTTCATAACTTTACTCCTTAAGACAACTATTTGTTGTCTATTTCATTTTCTTCGTTTGCGGCATCGTTATCGGTTGCAAGATTGTTACCGTAATTACCGTATCCGTAACCGTAGCCGTAACCGTAACCGTATCTATTGTTATACTTGCTATACTTACTGTATTTGCTGTATGCACCGTATCTGCTGTAATTGTTGTATCTTCCGTAAGAAATGTAGGAACTTGAAACTTCATTTAATACAACACCCATACACTTTGCCTGACTGTAAGACAAATACTTAAGCGCCGATTTTATTTTCGGTACCGAAACATAGTCGCATCTTACAACCATCATAAACGCATCGCAGAAATTTGCTATTGATACCGCTTCAACATGGGAGTTACAAGCCGGCATATCAATAATAATATATGAGTACATTTGCTTAAATTTTTCGATTTGTGTCAGGGTTTTATCTTTGTCATTAATAAATTGCTTCGTATCAACAAATAAGATATCCACATTTGAAAACAGTTTCCTGATTCCGCTGATTGTCTGGGTTGATTTTTCGGAAGACATTTCCATTAAGTCGTTAATAGAAATTTTTGTAACACCCGTGCCGTGCTTGAGTTTTTTAATCGGCTTATTAATAACATTGTTCGAATCAAGAGTTATAAGCAAAACCTTATCAATATCGTTAGAAATTGTCTTTGCATATCCTGTTGCAAAGGACCTTTTTCCTTCGTTGCTCACCGTAGAGGTTATACCGATGACCTTGTAATCGTTTTCATCAAGTATCCTAATCGTTCTGTTTTTAATAGCACGGTTAGCCTCGATAAATGCTTTATTTCTCATCAAACGGCGAATTCTGTTCTTATTTTCGGTTTTCTTCCACTTTTCTCTTACAAGAGGAATTTCGCCGATGTGATTTTGATTTATTGCAAAACTAACATCGTTTTTGTTGCAAACCGTCTTACGGGTAAGAACATAGGCACAGGTAAGTACGATACCTGCCATAGTCGCAAACAATATTGCAAACATCATATAGGTTATATGATTATTCTCATTCCAGGGAGTCGTGGGCTTTTCAGGCGGAATAATAACCGATGTGGTAATATCGCCTAAGATATTCTCGCTTATTCTCGGATAGTTATCCATAATAGCGAGGACAATATTATACGCATCATCCGCCGATGTACTTGTTACCGTAATATCGAAAATATTGGTATTCGGAACTGCCTGTGCTTCAATGGTACCGTTGATTTCTCCGCCTAAATTATTGCGGATGATATCGTATAAAGCCCCTGACTGAATTACATGAGGAAATGTAACCGAAAGTTGGGTGCCTAAAGCTACATTATAGTTGTAACGGTATTTTGATACTCCGTCTACAGCATCCGCAGTAGAAAGCGGTCTTGCGGCAAAAGAAATACTGCACTGATATTCCGGAACATAGGTTAATTTAAAATAGGCAAAAACACTTGTTGCGGCAATTACTATCATAGCAATAATAATAGGAAATAACTTTTTAAATCCAATGGCAAAATGCCTAAAGAAATTCAAAATGTCGAATTCATCCATATATGTGGTTCTTCTTTTCTTCTCGGATGAAGTAAATCTTGTTGTATCCACTTTGACTGTCTCCTTTAAATACCGGACTGAAATTTATCCTTAATTTGTCGCTTGAATTGACCTACTCTGTTAAATACGCATCCTAAAATCTTTTCCTGCTCGAAATTATCCATAGCATCGGTTATTGCTCCGACTTCCGAATAATCCTGTGCAATAACGAAAAGTATAGCCGAAACATACTCAATAAGCATTTCGGTATCCGAAACCAATCCAACCGGCGGAGAGTCGATTATTACAAAATCGTACAACTCTTCCAATTCCCTTAGCATACTGATAAATTTATCGCTACGCAAATATTCGGTGGACTTTCTTTGAGCTTTGTAATTACAAATAATATCAACCTTGCTGTTTTTATCACGGGAAATTACATCCTGAAGAGTAGCATCGTCCTTAATGTAATCAACCAAATTAACTCCGCCCTCAGGCAATCCCGGGAAGGATTTATTAACAGATGGGTTTTTAAAGTCGGTATCTATTAATACAACCTTATTTCCCTCCGCGGCTAAAGCGGCGGCAATATTGGAAGAAACCGTGGTTTTTCCTTCGTTTTCAAATACGCTGGTAATAAGTACGGATTTAATATTTCTCGTTCTCTTAAGGCTCTCCAGCTTAATTGCCATCTTATTGAAGCTGTAATTAAACAAATATCCGGTGTTATGCTCGGAAATCAAAAACGGCCGCTTATCATTTTTTCGCACCTTCTCGGCATACACCGTTTCAAACAATTCGCTGTCCAACAAATTTTCAATATCCGTTTCGTTTTTAACCGTATTTCTGAAATAGGACAATATTACTATGATTACTATTGAAGCGACAGCACCTATCAAAGCATATTCTATCTGAAGTATCAAATCCTTGGCATGGTTGGCTTTCTGAATCGAAACTCCGGGACTTTTTACAATACTCAACACCACATTACCGAGAACGGTGTCGGTTAACTCCCTATATCCGTCTTTAACTGCAATCAAATCGTTATAGGATGTTTTGGGGTCATAAGCCTGGCAGGTAATCTTCACAAAGTTGGTGTCGGTCATTTGCGTTGCTTCTATGTGGGACGATAAAGGTTTTCCTGTATTTTTTTCAACTACCTTTTTTAAGGTATCACTTTCAAAAACCTGAAAAATAATGTTTGCAATGTCAATGGTGTTAGAAAGGGAACCGGCAGTTGTTGAAGCAGAATATCCGCTGATATTTACGGCAACTGTCATACTGCTTTCATATAAACTTTCTTCAAAATATGTACAATAAACTCGGCATCCCGAAAAAGCAATCCACATTGCAAGAATTATGAATAATATGTTTTTCTTAATGTCTCTAAGGGTTGTATAAAGACTAAAATATAACAACTTAAAATCTTTCATTGCCAATCTCCCACTACCACAATCAAACGGGTGAACTCTTTGGTTTTGTTGCCGTTTTTAAGTCTGTAAAAGACTTCATAACTTCCGGAAGTATTAATATCCACATTTGAATCATCTATTTCGATTGCACTGATGTTCGGTGTTTGAGCCGAAATAATTGATGCATAATCAATGCTTTTTCCAACTGCGGTATATGTAACATATTTATTAAGTTTAATTGTGGGTTTGAAATTCTCCGCCACAATGTAAACATGAAACTTAATCTCGGTTATATCTCCGTGGGAGTTACTTGCCCTTGCTACCATCTCGTATGTTCCGGGACGAGTAGAATCATAGGTATCCGAAATAAGTCTTATTCTATTTGTTACATCGCCGTCAAAAATATCGGTTGCCTTAAAGTATTTCTTTAAGGATATTTTTGAGTTAGCCGGGAAAATGAGATTTGATTCAATATCAATTCTGGGGCTTTCGTAGTCGGTGTATAATATATCAACCTTTTTCTTTGTAATATTGTTATCGCTATCGGTTGAAACAAAAGAAATTCTTGATTTTTTATAACCTGTCATATAATACATTCGTTCAACATACATATCTTTCGTTATGTCGCCGTCCTGTTCGTCATAAGCAGTAGCATGTTTTAATATTTCCTCATCGGTGGCTTTACTGGAAACCTCAATCAATTCGGTGTCGCAGGTAATAACCGGTGCTACATCGATTTGTGATTTTGTCATAAACAAATATCCTCTGAGGGCAGTTACGGCAACTGCCAAAAAAACAATAATAATTCTAAATCTTCTCATTTTTATGACCATTCCTTTATATTACGCCGCAAGTCATAAATGACCAATGAAGGAAATGGTCATAAAATGCTATGTTTTTCGGTTGCCTCATAAGAGGCGAGAAAAACGGCGCGTTATAATTTTTAAGTTTGGAAGATTATCTTTCAAACTTTCTCCTTAATGCTATCCTACGGATATTTTATTGCCGGATAATAACAGTTGCGGATTATTAAACAATAAATCCTCAGCGTATTTTTTTGAAAAACAACGGTACAGCAAGACGAAAGCTTCTTCCAAATCGGTATTACGGTAAATCATATCATGAGCATCACTTGCCACAAAGGATACCAATTCGTTTTCAAGAAGCCACATGGCATACTCATTGGCGCTGTGTCCGTGAATGTTAAATAAACTGGTGGCGTTTATTTGCAAAAGGGCGCCCTTGTTAACTAATTTCTCGGCAATTACACCGTTTCTTCTAACATTCTTATATCTCTCCGGATGAGCAATTATGGGATGATACCCGTGTCTTATTATCTCTTTTGTCCATACAACAATATCATCTGTATCACTATCGAAAGGAAATTCAACAAGAATATAATCGGTATCGTTTATGGTGATAAATTGTTTTTGGTCAATTTGGTCCAAAAATAAATCGGTACAAAAAATTTCACTTCCGAGAAATAACTCAACTTCGGTCTTATTACTTTGCTTTAAATCCGAAAATGCACCTTTGACATCATCAACATCGACATAACCGATTCGGGGATTAAAAAGATGGGGAGTAACTATCATTTTTTTAGTCCCGCGACTTTTTGCAATATTTATCATTTCAAGGGATTCTTCAAGGGTTTTCGAACCGTCATCAATCCCGGGTAAAATGTGGTTGTGAATATCTATCATCGCTAAGCCTTTCTATCAAAATATTACATCAGGGTACAATTACCCACATAACCAAATGTATTATAACACATCAAAATTCAACTTGCAACATCAATTGCCGTAAATTGTATAAATTGCATATGATTTTACACGGGTTTTGTTTTATTATGCAAAAAAAGACCCCCTTTTTTTGTTAAGGGAGTCCTAATTTTGTTTTATAGACCGTGTTATCAAATTGTATAGCAATATATCTTTTGATAATTACGGTGTGTCTGAAAATTATTTTGCGTAGTCTACTGCTCTGTTTTCACGAATAAGGTTGACCTTAATTTGTCCGGGATATTCAAGCTCGTCTTCGATTCTCTTGGCAATATCACGGGCAATAATAACCATCTTGTCATCACTTACAACCTCAGGCTTAACAATGATTCTAACCTCACGACCTGCCTGAATTGCAAAAGAGCCTTCAACACCGTTAAAGGAATTGGCGATTTCCTCAAGTTTCTCAAGTCTCTTAATGTAGTTTTCAATGTTTTCTCTTCTTGCACCCGGTCGTGCAGCAGAGATGGCATCGGCAGCCTGAACTATACAAGCCACAACAGTCTTGGCTTCAACCTCACCGTGGTGAGCATGGATAGCGTGAATAACGCCTTCGCTTTCCTTATACTTTTTAGCAGCTTCAACACCAAGCTGAATATGTGAGCCTTCCTGCTCGTGGTCAATAGCCTTTCCGATATCGTGGAGAAGTCCTGCTCGTTTTGCCAAGGTAACATCGGCACCGATTTCAGATGCGATAAGACCTGACAAATGGCAAACCTCTAAAGAATGGTTTAGAACATTTTGACCGTAACTTGTACGGAAATGGAGTTTTCCTAAAAGCTTTATTATCTCCGGATGTAGGTTATGAACACCGGATTCAATCATAGCTCTTTCGCCCTCACGCTTAATAACCGATTCAACCTCGGCAGTAGCCTTTTGTACGGTTTCTTCGATTCTTGCCGGATGAATACGACCATCGGAAATCAACTTTTCAAGGGTTACTCTTGCGATTTCACGGCGAATAGGCTCAAAGCTGGAAACGGTGATAGCCTCGGGTGTATCGTCAATAATAAGGTCAACACCGGTGGCATTTTCAATAGCACGGATATTTCTACCCTCTCTACCGATAATTCTACCCTTCATTTCATCATTGGGCAAAGCAACAACCGAAACAGTCATTTCGGAAGAATGGTCGGCGGCACAACGCTGAATAGCATGGCCGATAATATTTTTGGCGATTTCGGCGGATTCTTCCTTTTCCTGTCTTTCAAATTCCTGAATACGAAGGGCTTTTTCATGAGTTAATTCACCCTCAAGCACTTCTAACAAATATGCCTTTGCCTGTTCCTTTGAGTATCCGGAAATCTTTTCAAGCATTTCCATTTGACTCTTTTTAAGAACTTCACATTCTTCTAATTTGCTTTCAATCTCTTTTGTGCGCTGGGCAAGTTTTTCTTCCTTTGCCTCTAAATTGTCGGTTTTGCGGTCTAAAGACTCTTCTCTTTGGAGAAGTCTATGCTCTTGTCGCTGAACCTCCGAACGGCGCTCTCTTAAATCCTTTTCGGTTTCCTGACGCAACTGATGAATTTCATCCTTCGCCTCAAGCAATGTTTCCTTTTTTCTTGTTTCTGCAGTTTTCATTGCATCATTTAATATGCGCTTGGCTTCTTCCTCGGCAGAACCGATGAATTTTTCGGCAGACTTTTTGCGGTAAGCAGAACCGACAAAAAAGCCTACAACACCCAGCACTAATGCACCTGCACCTAAAATTACATATGGCATAATTTTTGGGTTCCTCCTTATATAAAAACGGGGTTTTCAGACTCAGAAAAAATATTATGTCTGACGGGAGCCGTTATTTTCCTCCCGGGTTAAAAACAGTAGTGAATATCCACTGGGTTTATGCTTAATACCGTCATTCGCCAAATAACAGATACTAAAAAACCAACTTAACGCTACTATTCTATCACTCGTGGGAAAATATGTCAAGGATAACTGCATCAAAAGACCGAAATTTTATGTTTTGGCATAATTTGTTGATAAATTTTTATTTGTTATGTATTAATGTAGGGGACGATGCCCACATCGTC
>DCIE01000007.1:0-1167 GCA_002315765.1 Ruminococcaceae bacterium UBA1734 | reverse complement strand
CGTCCCGTTTGGTTTAATAACACAAAGGTAAACACAAGGGAACGGTTCTATTGTGTTGTTTTACATTGTGTTCCGTCGTGTTTAATTTCGTAATTATCTTTATAAACAAAGTCGGATATGAATACAAACTCATATCCGACTTTTTAGCGTTTCTTGTTATATTTTTCCGCAATTTCTTCGTTAATCTTTGCATACATTATGGGTATAAGCTTTAAATCTTCCTCTTTTATGGATATTTCGGCAATATCATCTTTTTCACCGCATTGCGGAAAATTCACAAGCCAATAAGGAGGAATTCTTTGTTCTAAACAAATCCAGCCCTGCATACCTTTATGCACTCCGAACTTTATGTATTCTTCTTTTTCAACAATAATTTCAACACAATCCATTTCTTTCATTTTACTTTCCTCCGTATGGTGTAGTTAATCTTATTTTTCCGTTTGGATATACCATCCATCCGGAAATAAATGAAACAATACCTTCTTTATCTTTTCGTGGTATCGCAATTCTTATGCTTATTCGTTGTCCGTCTTTATTGAGATTTCCGAGTTTATATTCGCCTGCAAGATATTTTTTCAGTCCTTGTTTCTCAATTTCACTTTTAAGAAAATTCGAATCGTTTACATTATATCCCCAAGATTCAAAAAGTTTTTCTTTCGTATGTGGATATTTTTTGCCTATATTAAATAGATACGGGTTAAATTTTCGGTAATCGGCAAAAACTGTTGCTTGTGATTGAGCTTTGCTTTGCGAAATATTTTCCAAAATGCAATGACAATAAGGATGATGCGGATGCGATGGATGATTATCACCTTTGAAAAAACATCCGTCAAGCATCAAGCATTCGGGACAGTGGTTATCACTAAAATTTCTGTGCACCCACTTAACCCAATCGTAAGGTTCACCCCACAGTCCTGATAAGAATTTGCTTAAACTAAAATCCATTTGTTATAATACTCCTTCCATTTTCGGATTTCAAGAGTATTATAACAATTAATAATGCGACATTCGCCGACACTTATTAAAAACACAAGGGAACGGTTCTATTGTGTTGTTTTACATTGTGTTCGTCGTGTTTGTTTTCGTAGGGGACGATGCCCACATCGTCCCGTTTGGTTTTACGATGATTACGGGTGGATGTAGGCATCCACCCCTACTATATTGTAA
>DCIE01000037.1:3916-12457 GCA_002315765.1 Ruminococcaceae bacterium UBA1734 | reverse complement strand
CCGTTTGACGGGTGGTTGTGATTTGGTGTTTTAGGAGACGGTTTAAGGGAATTCGGTGTATCGGTCAACCTGATTAAATAATCAGCTGATAGATTATCATGGGACAAAGGGAGAATTTCTCCACATACTTGGGGAAACACCGAAGTGTCGGGAAAAGGCATGGCTGAATGCATAGATATCTCCATAACCTACATTTTTGGCAACATCACCTATCGAATTCACCGGATTTAATAAAAGTGTTTTAGCAAGGCGCATTCTCCTGCTTAACAAATAGTCAGATGCAGTCATTTGGTATACTTTCTTAAAATAATGATTGAGTGTAACCGTGCTTATTTTGCAAGCATCAGCCATTTTCAAAACCGTTAATGTAGTATCGTAAATTCGGTACTGAACCATCTCAACCGCTTTTGAAATGCGCAAATAACAATTCTTTTCCTCCATGACAAGTGCATCTGTTTGTCGTAACTTATTTAGGATTTTATACAAAATTTCTATACATTCCATCAATCGGTTTTCTCCGTGCTTTTGGAATATGATAAGAAGTTTAACAAAGTTCGAAAGCAAATCCGAGTCATCTCGACAGTACAGGTTTTTCATTTCCTCTTCCGGTTCTAAGGAAGAAAAATCTACGGCAATATAATGAACAGGCATATCTGTCGCCGTTTCGGCACAGTCCAAACTTCCTGCACGAATAAACAAAACATCTCCCGTTGATAACTCAATAGAGTGGTTATTTATGGTGTACCTCATTTTCCCCGATGTAATAATTGCAACTGAGTGACAGTAACGCGGAACATTAGGAATGTAGGGATACCCTTTCGTTAGAAAATCTTCTTTTACATATAAAATATTTGTCAAAATCATTGCTTTCATTATTACGGTCGCCTACTTTCAAACTTTTTTCCATAATATCACACACATTTAACGCTTTTCTACTTTTTTAAAAAAATTTACAATTTATTAATATTTATTTTTGATATAAACAAATAAATTTAATTTTCAATCATTTCATTACATAATTGATTATGATATACTGCTTTTATAATAAAAATTCAACAACAAGGAAGTGTTTACGATTAGCAACCTTCATTTTTTAAAAAAAGAACTCAAAAGTTTTTACGGTGTAACCCTTCAAGCTCTTCATGAACAAAGCATGAAACAATGTAAAGATGCGTTGAATAAAGAAATTACGCATAATATTTCTGCGGTGGAACAAAAGGGACTGCAGTATAAAATTTTAGCTCGTACACTAACGCCAGTATTGTTTCGTCATACCTGTCTGTTTGGTGAAGTGTGTTCCAATAAAGCACAGGAAACAGCGACAACTATGGGAAATTGGACCTTGAACCATAATGCTGCAACATATAGAAAATACGGCGCATCGGTACTTGATGAGAAAAATGCGGCATCCGCTTATCCCCTTTATACTTTCTGCGGTGAATTTGGAGATGAAATCTATCATTTTTCTTTTGAAAACGGTACCATTCTAAAATATGGTTTTAGCGGCGTTTACGAAAAAGTCACTCTTCGTTTGGAAGAGCCCAACCTTTCGGAAGAAACAATAAAATGGTTAAAGGCAGTTCAAGACTCTGCGCTTGCGATAAAAACGGTGGCAAACCGATTTGCTGAACTTGCAACCAAATATGCCGAACAGTCTGAAGACGATGAAGAGAAAGAGCACTATCAAAGCATTGCACGAACTGCATCCAAAATTCCGTGGGAAAAACCCGAAACCTTTTTTGAGGCATTGGCAACGATACAATTTATTCAATCGGTGGTGCCCGCTTTAGAGGGTGGAGGATTATATTCGGTAGGACGTTTAGATGTACTTCTGATTGACTTTTATCAAAACGATTTAAGAACAGGAAAAATAACACCCAAGTTGGCAGAACAGTACATTGGTGAATTTCTTTTGTTACATGACATGCGCATTCCTCATGAACAAGCAGACCAAGGCGATTCCCTTGTCAACGCGGTTTATACCCTCGGTGGTGTGAGTCGGGATGGTGAGCATGTTTTCAATGAACTCACCTGCTTGTTTTTAAAGGTTGATAGAGAACTTGATATCATTTACCCAAAAATTAAATGCCGCTACGATGCGAATTCTCCCAAAGAATACCTCGATCTTATTAACGATGAATTGCGTGTGGGTAAATCTACCATTTTATATCAAAACGACAATGCGATTATTCCCGCACTTGTAAAATCCGGTGTGGATATTAAGGACGCAAGAGATTATTCGGTGCTTGGTTGTTGGGAACCGGTTATTCCGGGATGTACGAATGAACACTGTTCATACTTTCTCACCCTTAAAATATTTGAAATCTCGGTTTACGGAGGAGAGCAAAATCCTCGTTTACCCTTTACCATTTTGCCGTTAGATGTTGCAAAATCCTTCGAGGAAGTTCTTTCAATAACATTAAATAATATCCATGCTGTTATGGAATCTCGCTGTCGTGTTGCAGTCTCTGCTCGAAAGTATTGGCATAATCAAATCAAGGGCAATCTGTTGAATATAGCTAGTGTGGCTGCAACTGAGCCCTATTATGGTCCATACGCAACCTCTAAAGGAGGTGTTGTGGGACTAACCCGTGGATGGGGAAAACAGTTTGCTCCATACGGAATTGTCATAAACGGTATAGGACCGGGTCCCATTGCCACGGAAATGAATCATTGGCATGAAGGTGACTCCATGCATCACGACCGAATTCCGACAGGACGCTTTGGGACGGTAGGGGAAGTGGGTGGTCTTGCAATGTATCTGCTCTCGGAAGAAGCCAACCAAATCATCGGACAAACCGTGATTATGGATGGGGCATACGATATTAAATAACAAGAGGTTAAATTATGCTTTCTCAAACTAGAAATTAACGCTATTTCACATGCCGAAATGCTAAATTTTGGTTCGGGACCTTCGGCTTATGCCTTTGACTATGAAGTTGCTAATGTCAATGGTGTCAACCTTGCCATGATGCCGTCTGCGTTTGGTTTAGAAATAGCATTATTAAAGGAATATGCGCCGTTTTTTCCAAGAAACGGCGCCGCAATTTTTACGGTTTGTCCCTTTTCTTTCGGCGAAAATCAATCAAACTGTAATCCCTGGCGATATTCAAGATACTACTCCGTTCTTTCTCGTAAATCAATTGACTCTCTCCCGTTTCCGCTTCCTAATTGGAACGAGAACGTCGCAGAGAAGGCGAACTCGAAATTTCCATTCTTCCCTTACGGAGAAGATTTTAGCCGAGATGAAGTTCCGTCCGATGATATCATGGAAGAACGGATTAAATCCATGTGTCTGTGTTGGAAAAGTGAGTTGCTATTAACCGATTTTATCGATGCTTCCCAAGCAAAACGCCATCGTGATTCTTTTGCCCGTGAAAAGAAAGCATTGTTTGAACTGATTGATACCGCCCAAACAATCAGTCTCCGTCCTTTCGTTTTGTTACCTCCTTTACATTCAAAACTGCGCAAACTTATTTCCAAAGAGCTGTTTGATGAATTTGTAACGAATCAGTTAACCGATATTGATGTTCCGATTTTGGATTATACCAATGATTTAGTTATTACAGATAATATGTTTTTGGGACCTGTTTTTTTGAACCGAACGGGAGCAAAAACTTTGACCGAATCTATTTGGAACATTGTTTGCGGTTAACCGTAGACACTGAGACAATTCAAAACCGATTTTTCAGTGGTTTCGTATCGTCCCCGTGTTTCTTAAAGTTTTTTCACCGATTTTTATATTTTCAAAGAAAAAACAGAGACTACGACCGTCCCATCGTCCCTATTTATTCGATAAGATAGAATTCGTGTCTTTTCTCGGAGCCAAAAACAAACCAAAGAATGACCAAGCACGCAACAAAAGTGCGCTCAAAATGTGTCCAAGTGCACCGATATTGCACCGCA
Source organism: Ruminococcaceae bacterium UBA1734 (assembly GCA_002315765.1). Lineage (GTDB taxonomy): Bacteria > Bacillota > Clostridia > Oscillospirales > Acutalibacteraceae > UBA737. The sequence continues at coordinate 8,551 of DCIE01000037.1, read as the reverse complement.
AAAACACCGAGGTTGCACCGAGAATTTTGAGGGCTTCCGATTCCTCTTAACTTGGTTTATATTCTCCTCGAATTATGGACATTTCGCAAATAGTATGGTATAATGTTTGCAGAAAATACTCGATTCTAATTATGGCGAATTCGCCATAATTAAACGGAGGCAATTATGAATAAACTAACTGTAAACGGTACGGAAATTAATGTAATTCCCCACGACAAGCCGACTATATTTGCATAACCGATATGCTGAAAGCCAAAGACGGTGACTTTTTCGTTACGGATTGGCTGAGAAACCGCAATACGCTTGAATACATCGGAACTTGGGAGAGCATTTATAATCCCGATTTCAATTATGACGGATTTGAAGAAATTATTAAACAAGCCGGGCTAAACAGTTTTAAGATAAGCGTGAAAGAATTTGTTGAGAAAACGAACGCAATCTCTATTGCGGCAAAAGCCGGTAGATACGGCGGAACTTATGCACATGAGGACATTGCCTTTGAATTTGCCATGTGGATTAGTCCGCAGTTTAAGATTTATGTCGTCAAGGAGTTCCAACGACTAAAAGCCGAAGAGCAAAAAATGCTCGGTTGGTCAGCAAAACGGGAGTTGGAAAAAATAAATTATCGCATTCATACAGATGCAATAAAAAACAATCTCATTCCCGAAAAATTGTCGCCAAAGCAAATTTCTTTTGTATATGCCGATGAAGCAGATGTTCTCAATGTCGCGTTGTTTGGAAAAACGGCAAAAGAATGGCGTGACATAAATCCCGACAAGAAAGGTAACATTCGTGATTACGCTTCTATGAATGAACTGATTTGTCTTTCAAATTTGGAAAATATCAACGCTGTTTTAATCAATGAAAATATCCCACAATCTGAAAGATTGGAAAAGCTAAATCAAATTGCTATTCATCAAATGACGGTTTTACAAGAAGTGGACAATAAAAAATTGCTGAAATAATCAAAAATATTTGAATTTCATGGTCTTCCAAAAACACAAAGTACCAAAATTTGTACAGTGGATATGTTAGAATAAAGTCATAAAATTATGAAAGGTGTGATTTTATGGCGAAAATTGATACCACTTTACTTGACCTTGACCGTGTGCCGACTTTGGATGAATTGAAGGCGTTTTTCAAAAAGCACGATTGGTCTGCGGCACAAATACCTATAACCGGCAAGAAAAATAAAGAAGCTCAGGAAGATATCGCGCATATCAAGGGTATCTTCAAAAAAGAATTTGAAAAAAAGCATTCATTGAAGATGCAGTAATAAAGGTTTGTCTTTCTATGCTTACAACCGAAAATTGCAAGTATATTGCATCTCAAATCAGCAAATTCTGTGATAATGACGGCGATAATCTTGCCATTAGAAATCTAAAAAGTTCAATAAAGAAATTAGACACCGCGATTGAAAATCTTTGGAACAGTTTAGAGCGTGGCGAAAACACCGATATGATTACCGAACGAATTAACACCCGGACGGCAGAGAAAGAAAAGCTTCAAATCGAACTTGACAAGGAATTAAACAGGTGTACGGTTTTGAGTGAAACACAAATCTTGGCATTTCTTGATTATGTTAAAAATCTACCGAATGATGATATAAATAAGAAACGGGCAATCATCAATATCTTTGTCAATGCGATATATCTTTACGATGACCATTTTGACATTGTATTTAACGCAAGTAACCAAATGATGGAGATAAAAAACATCCCCATCGACGACATCAAAGCAGCCTTCAACGGCTGTTCCGATGCGGTACATAGGGGTTTGTCTATAAAAGATTCTGCTCCACCAGTCGAGGGGCTCGACACCCAATTCGAGAATAAAGTTGGTACAAAGAGCAAGTTTTTTACCCGACCGAAAGTTTGTCTATGGATATTAGTCTTCCAGTCGAGGGGCTCGACATCCAATCCGCGAATACAGTCGGCACAAAGCGTAAGTTTTCGTGCCCGACCGAAAGTTTGTCTAAAGGCAAACTTGCTACACCAATTACAAGAAGTCCACCTGACAAGGTGGGCTTCTTGTAATTTATAATAAGACCTCTTATGCGGTTAATGATAATCGCACAAGAGGTCTTTTGTTTTATATATCAGCACCATTCAATGGTTGCGGGTGGTTTACCTGTAATATCGTAAACAACACGGCCGGCACCTTCAACTTCGTTTACAATACGAAGTGCGACAGGGCCCAAAACCTCGTGAGGGATTGGAACATATTCACAGGTCATAAAGTCTGAGGTCTTAACGGCACGAAGAGCAACGGTGTAATCGTAAGTGCGGAAATCTCCCACAACACCAACAGATTTCGTGTCGGTAAGCACGGCAAAAAATTGGTCGGCTTTTACATTGTTTTTCTTAAGCTCTTCACGGAAAATAGCGTCAGCCTCCTGCAAAATTGCAATCTTTTCGGCAGTTATGGTTCCCATAATTCTAACTCCAAGTCCGGGGCCGGGGAATGGTTGACGGTCAACAAGCTCATCGGGTAGTCCTAACTGTCTGCCTAAATTTCTAACCTCATCTTTAAAGAGTCCACGCAAGGGTTCAACAACGCCGCTGAATTTCATATCTTCAGGAAGACCGCCTACATTGTGATGGCTCTTAATTACAGCCGCCTTACTGCCACCCGACTCAATAACATCGGGATAGATAGTGCCTTGTGCTAAAAATTTAATGTCGGGAAGCTTATTCGATTCTTCTTCAAATACCTCAACGAATTTTGCCCCGATTATTTTTCTCTTTTGTTCAGGGTCGACAATATCTTTAAGGGCTGAAAGGAACTTTTCTCCTGCATTGACTCTTATAAAGTGCAAATCTCTATCGGAAAATGCAGCTTCAACTTCATCACCCTCGTTTTTCCTCATAAGACCGTGGTCAACAAAAATGCAGTGGAGTTGTCCCGGAATGGCTTTAGAAAGAAGTGCCGCACAAACCGAGGAATCAACACCGCCTGAAAGACCTAATAAAACATGGGAGTCTCCCACTTGGGCTCTTATTTCATTGATGGCATTTTTCTCAAAATCAATAAGGTTATAATCACCTAAAGCACCGCAAACATTGTAAAGAAAATTCTTAATAATTTGTGTGCCGTTTGGAGTGCTTTCAACTTCGGGATGGAACTGAACACCGTATAATTTTCTATCGGGATTTTCAATAGAGGCGTTAGGACAATGTTCCGTATTGGCGATAGACTTAAATCCTTCGGGTAATACGGTAATCTGGTCGGTATGACTCATCAGTCCGATTTGTTCCTTGTCCATATCTTTGTATAAAAGGGAATTGGTGTCAACCTTCATTTTGGTTTTACCGTATTCACTAACCGAACAAGGCTCAACAGTGCCACCTACAGACCAAGCAAGAAGCTGTGTGCCGTAGCAAATACCCAAAATCGGTATATTAAGTTTAAAAATTTCCTTACTGCAATGGGGAGAATCTTCCTTGTAAACACTGTTAGGCCCACCGGTTAAAATTATACCGATAGGGTTTATTTTTTTAATTTCTTCAACCGAAATTTCTCCCGGCTTTACTACCGAATAAACGCTACATTCTCTAACTCTTCTTGCAATCAACTCTTTGTATTGACCGCCGAAGTCTAAAATTAAAACAGTTTGTGCCATACATTTCAACCTCTACAATATTAATATCCTAAACATTATATCACACCCCAAACGAAATTAAAACCCTTTTTTATCATTAATGTTGCTGTCAAGTTTTTGTAGGATTTTAAATAATTGTCAAACAAAGCCTTCTCCGGTGGGAGAAGGTGGCGAGGAACGAGCCGGATGAGGTCGTTTATATACAAATAAAATTAAGCAAAAATATCAATTTTTTTCAACCTCATCCACCGCTAAAGCGGTCGGCGGAAAAACAACCGATTTTAATTACTATTTACCTATATTTATTTTACACCGTTATCATTAATTTGTATTACCGCACCATTATTAGAAAAGTTGTTTTATATTATAGTAAAAAACAGAAGGAGTGATACGGATTGAACAATATTTACGGATATGTCAGGGTATCAAGCATGGAGCAAAATGAAGATAGGCAGATGGTTGCCTTAAATAATGTACAAGTCCCGGCAAAAAACATTTTTATGGATAAACAATCCGGGAAAGATTTTGATAGACCGAATTATAAAAAACTTATTAAAGAAATAAAGGTTGGCGATTTACTTTATATTTTGAGCATCGACCGACTTGGGCGCAATTATGAGGAAATTCAAAACCAATGGCGTATTTTAACAAAAGAAATCGGGATTGATATTTGCGTTTTGGATATGCCGCTTTTAGACACCCGAAACGGCAAAGATTTAATGGGTACATTTATTGCCGATTTGGTGTTGCAAATACTTTCCTTTGTGGCACAAAATGAGCGAGAGAACATCAAAAAGCGACAGGTCGAGGGTATCGCCGCTGCAAAGGCAAAAGGCATTCGTTTTGGTAGACCGAAAACTGTTTTACCCGATAACTTTCCCGAAATTGTGGTGAAATGGGAACAAAAACAAATTTCAATTACAGAAATATTAAAGCTATGCAATATGAGTAAAGCCACATTCTACCGCAAACTGCGAGAATACCACCTAACCCATAAATAGCAAAATAGCTCTCAAAAGGTGTACATTTTGAGA
>DCIE01000037.1:0-3789 GCA_002315765.1 Ruminococcaceae bacterium UBA1734 | reverse complement strand
TCTCAAAATGTACACTTTTTGAAAATTGTCAATATTTGAATTAAGGAAAGAAAGGTTGTTTTATTTGAATAAGATTAATAAACATGCATCAATTTTGTTGGTGCTGATGTTAATAGAGTTAAATAACCAATTTAATTTTTGTAGCTGACGATATTTGTCTGTTACTAAAAGCCTTAAGTCGATACTGAGTTATCTTTTACAGATAATTCGGTATCGTTTTTAAATTTAATAATAATGATAGATAGAATAATTCGTAACCAAACTTATGTGGAAAAAAACATATATCAAACACCTATCAACTGCAACAACAAAACCTTTTATTGAAATCATTGTAAAAAAGGTTATTATGTGATATAGTTAATACAATACTTAAATTTTTTGGGGGCGAGACATCAATGAAAGAAATGTTAGATGTTGCCGTTATCGGCGGCGGAGCCTCGGGGCTTTGCTGCGGAGTTGAGATTAAACTTCATGACCGTTCGGTATCGGTGGGTATTTTTGAACAACTTTCCCGGGTGGGTAAAAAGCTCATAACCACCGGAAACGGCAGATGCAATATAACGAACCGAAACATTTCATTAGACAGGTATCACGGAGAAAACACGGATTTTGCTTCTTTTGCCCTTAACACCTACGATAATTTATACACTGAAAACTTTTTTGCCGAGTTGGGAATAGTGTTTACTTATGAAGAAGAAAAGGCATTTCCTTATTCTTTACAGGCTTCCTCGGTGGTTGATGCTCTTAGGTTTTCCTGTGAGGATTTGGGAATAAAAACCTACACCGACACAAAGATAACCGAAATAACAAAGAAAAACAATTATTTTGAGATTAAAAGTTCTGCGGATTGTTTTTTTGCAAAAACAGTTGTTGTTGCCACCGGACTTTATTCAGGTGGGGAAAAATTAGGCAGTAACGGAAGTATGTTTAGGATTTTAAAACAGCACGGTTATGACACTTCTCCCGTAACTCCGGCGATAGTACAACTGAAAACCGATAACAAAATAACCAAAAGTTTAAAGGGCATCAAGGTTAATGCGGATGTTAAACTGTTATTTGGCGGTAAAACCTTAAAAAGCGATTTTGGAGAGGTTTTGTTTTGCGATTACGGTCTTTCAGGGCCTCCCATTATGCAATTATCCCGAGAGGTATCAAGACAAAAGGGTGAATTTGTTATTTCTCTTGATATTATGCCGGAATACTCATTTTCAAGCCTTTGCGATTTAATTTCTTTTCGTGTTTCTACCCTCAGAGGGAGAAAACTTGAGGAATTTTTTACCGGTATGCTTAACAAACGCGTGGGACAGCAAATAATCAAAATGTCGGGAAAATCACTTTCCGACAGGGTGGACAGCCTTACAAATTCCGATATTAAAAATATGGTTTCCATTATCAAAAATTGGCAGTTTGAAGTTTTAGGAACAACCGGCTTTGAGAATTCACAAGTAACAGCCGGAGGACTCAAAACCTCAAATTTTGATGACACAACAATGATGTCAAAAAAGGAAAAAGGACTGTTTGCCATAGGTGAAATACTTGATATTGACGGAGATTGCGGAGGATTTAACCTACAATGGGCTTGGTCAAGTGCCTTTTGTGCATCAAGCGGTATTATTAACTTTTTGGAGAATTTATAAATGATAATTTTAAGTAACCTTGATTTGCCATTGGATACGGATTTCGGCAATCTTTTATTTACGATTTCAAAAGAACTAAAAACTCCTATTGATAACATAATCTCGGCAAAACTTTATAAAAAATCCGTTGATGCAAGGCGAAAAAGCAATATTCATTTTTGCTGTTCGGTTTTGGTTGATGTGAAATCAAACGAGGGAAAAATTATAAAGAATTGCAAAAAGGCATCAATCCATAATTACACTCCATACCTTTGGCAAAAAGCAGATTTTATTCCCGAATTACCGCCGATTATAGTAGGATTCGGTCCTGCCGGAATGTTTGCAGGACTTACCCTTGCAAGAGCAGGTTTAAGGCCTGTTATTATTGAACGGGGACTTGATGTAGACAGCAGAACAAGGGATATCCAAAACTTTTTTAATGGCGGAGAATTAGACGAGAATTCTAATGTGCAATTCGGCGAAGGCGGTGCCGGAACCTTCTCTGACGGAAAGTTAAACACCGGAATAAAGGATAAACGCATCAAAGCCGTTTTAGAAACCTTTGTTTCTTTCGGTGCCCCCGAAAATATTTTGGTAGATTCAAAACCGCATATTGGTACGGACTTGCTTAAATCGGTAGTAAAAAACATACGAAATGAAATCATTTCTTTAGGCGGCGAGGTGCGGTTCGCCTCAAAACTTGAAAATATAAATTTTGATGATACAGGTATAAAATCCATTACTGTAAATAATGAAAAAATAAGTTGTGATAAACTTGTTTTGGCTATCGGCCATTCGGCAAGAGATACCTTTAAAATGCTAAATGATATAGGTTGTACTATGGAAAGAAAGCCTTTTGCCGTAGGTGTTAGAATCGAACATTTACAAAGTGATATAAACGAAGCTCTTTACGGCGATTTTGCACAAAGCGAATATTTAGGTGCCGCCGATTACAAACTTGCGGTACATCTGAAAAACGGCCGTGGTGTTTATACATTTTGTATGTGTCCCGGCGGAGAGGTTATTAATGCTTCAAGCGAGTTGGAACATATTGCCGTAAACGGAATGAGTGAAAACGCAAGAAACAAGGAAAATGCCAACAGTGCTTTACTCGTGGGGGTAAATCCCGAAGATTTTCCGGGCGATAATGTACTGTCGGGATTTACACTTCAAAGAAATATCGAAAACAATGCTTTTAAGGTGGCGAATGGTGCCGTTCCCATTCAAACAGTGGGCAGTTTTTGTTTCGGTTTAGAAGAAAAATTGGGCAAAATAAAGCCCTCGGTTAAACCAAGGGTTGCTTTTGCTGATTTTGATAAAATTTTTCCTAAATTCCTTACCGACTCTCTAAAGGAAGGAATCTTGGAGTTTGATAAAAAAATAAAAGGTTTTGCCGATAAAGATGCAGTTCTCACCGCTCCGGAAACAAGAAGTTCTTCTCCGGTGCGTATTTTAAGAAACGAACTTGGGCAGAGTATATCTATAAAAGGTCTTTTTCCCTGCGGAGAGGGTGCGGGATATGCCGGAGGTATAACAAGTGCCGCTGTTGACGGTATTAAGACCGCAGAGCTTGTTTTGTCAAATTTTGTAACAAAGTGATATGTTTTTTTCGTTAAATTATCAATTTATTTTCTCCATTATACCCGGCTTTATGCTATTATTAACGAAAATAAAAAAATTGTTAAAAAATAGTCAAAATTATCTTGAAAAATGGAATAAAATAGGGTACAATAAATTACATAAAAATATTTTGGAGGTATTTTATTATGGTTAAAGTTGCAATTAACGGATTCGGCCGTATCGGTCGTCTTGCTTTCCGTCAAATGTTTGGTGCTGAAGGTTACGATGTAGTAGCTATCAACGACCTTACTAAGCCATCTATGCTTGCTAATCTTTTAAAGTATGATACAGCACAGGGTGGTTACTGCGGTTTCATCGGTGAGGACAAGCACACTGTTTCTGCTGATGACGAAGCAGGTACTATTACTGTTGACGGTAAGACTCTTAAGATTTATGCTGAAAAAGATGCTAAGGACCTTCCTTGGGGCGAAATCGGCGTAGATGTTGTTCTTGAGTGTACAGGTTTCTACTGCTCAAAAGAAAAATCACAGGCTCATATTGATGCCGGTGCTAAAAAGGTTGTTATTTCTGCTCCTGCAGGAAATGACCTTCC
>DCIE01000071.1 GCA_002315765.1 Ruminococcaceae bacterium UBA1734 | reverse complement strand
ATGCGAATGTGGTAATGTTTCTTGTTAAATATAAAGCGAACTTCGGGCACTCGAAGTAGATAGTCCGAAAACTGCTTTTTCTGCTGAGATACCCATTTCAGCGGTAATCCCGCAGCAATGTGAACGGTAGCTTCGTTCAGTCCGTAATCGCAAAGCTCCATAGCAATCCCGGCAAGGGTTAAAACAAAGTATTCCTCGTCGGTAATCTTGTCGGCACTGAACTCCTTGTGCCCCTCACCGATAAGATAATACTTGCCGCCGTAAATCAGCATATTGGTCTGAAATACGGGTTCGGTGTCGCTTTTCAGCACACCTGCCTTGAAGATGTGGTTTGTTGTTTTGATGTTGCCATAGCCGTGAAATCATTTCTGTCAAGGGTAAAGTGGGTAAAAAATAAGACCTATGACTATCTTTTGATAACCATAGGTCTAACAATGATATTATAAGTGTTTATTCCGCAATAGAATTTCTATTGATTTTCTTTTGCTTTCCTCCACCGACATATCCGATAATTGTTATCGGAAGACCGATGAAAAGATAGATTGGGAAGCATATTGTTCCAATCAAATACAATGTTGCAGCAAATTTTGCGCTTCCGCTTTTCTTCCTTGCAAATGCTATCCAACCAATCAGCGCTCCAAGTACAAAAGTAATTATATGTATACAAAGAAGCACCAATACGACATATAAAAATGTAACAGCAGGGGAACTCATTCCAAGAATGTCAAAAGCAAATTTAAAATAACTATCTAATGCTTTGATATATTCAGCTCCGCCGGCTTGAATAATTGCAAATCCGAATTTAAAAATCAAATACAACGAATAAACGGTAGATAAAATGTTGGCTACTAAAAGCGATTTACTTCTTTTCATTATCGTTTCTCTTTTTATGATGCAACTTCGAGAAGCTTTTTGCTTACTCTTGCTTGAACATCAATGTAGTAAGCGAGCTCAGCATCGTTCAAATCTTCGCTTTCCCACTTAGCAAACTTCTTGTCCATCTCTGCAGTCTTCGAAAGAAGTTCGGTGTACTTAGCAAGCATGGTTAAATCGCTGGCATTGTATGATTTCATAAAGTCAACATAGCTATCGTAAAATTCTTCATAGCTATCCATGGCTTCTTTGAAGTCTTTACGCATGCCATTTACAAGAGTGGACTCGTCTTTTTTAGTTTCTGCCGGTTTTGTTTCATCAGGCTTTTTCTCTATTTCCGTGGTTTTTTCTGTACTGGTTGTTTCGTCTTTCTTGTTTTCGGATTTCTGGTTCAGAGAAATGCTCATCTCTTTGCTACTTTCAAAGTATAAAACTGTGACTGCGTAATTCTCGCTGTTTGATGCAGAAAATGAAGTGTCTGTTTTTGACTTGTCAATTGAATAACCAAACTCAGTTTCACACTTTTCTACATAGTCCTTATAATCATTTTTCTCTGTTTCACCAACGGTAAGAGAAAGACTATCGGAGTTGTCGAAAACATATTGGCCAACTTTTGACTTCGGCTCGGGCAACTTCTCGTGCAAGGAAAAACTTGACCATAGAATAAATCACCGGCTTTTATTTTTTTCACAAGCTTTTTATAGTTCGGTCTTTCAAAATCCTTGCCCGATTGTTTATCAGTAAAAATATTCCTAATAGGTACTTTTGCATTTTGCATTGCTATCATTTGTCTATCTTCGTTTTGGTCGGTGCTTGAAACTCTGATATATCCGAAAACATTACTCATTTTCGTGCTCCTTTCTGTAAATAATAATTTTATAATAAAAAATAAAACAACCCATCTTCTATTTGAAGATGGATTGCTTGAAATATTGAAAAGCATTTTAATTGTATTGACAATGTGAGCATATCGTGATATAATATGCATAGAATAAAAGTGGAGGTGCTTACAATGGCTAATCAAACAAATTTGAATATTCGTACCGATGCGGAGGTAAAAACCGCGGCAGAGCATATTTTTGAACAGTTAGGTCTAAATATGTCCACCGCTGTTAATATCTTTTTGCGTCAGGCAATTCGTCAAGGCGGTTTACCCTTTGAAGTAAAGATTGATGTTCCCAACGAAGTAACCGCCGCCGCAATTAACGAAGGCAGAGCATTGATGCAAGAAAAAAATGCTCGCGGCTATAAAAATATGACTGATTTAAGGGCGGCACTTGACGTATGAAATACGAGGTTCGTTTTACAAATCAATTCAAAAAAGATATTAAACTCGCAAAAAAGCAGGGCAAAGATATCGATAAACTATTTGAGATAATCGGTATTTTGGCAGACGGCAATACTTTGGAAGAAAAATATCGTGACCACGATTTATCTGGCAATTACAAAGGTTGCAGAGAATGTCATATCGAACCGGATTGGCTTTTGATATACGAAATTGATAATGATGTTTTGATTTTGATGTTAAACCGTGTCGGCAGTCATTCCGAATTGTTCAAATAAAAAGTTATAAACGTCGGCAGAGATTTTTCCCCACCGACGTTTCGCATATCAATTATAGATTAACTCCGCATTTACAATTTCGGTTGCTCTGTTACGCATGTTACACATTTTTTGAACCCATAATAGCTGGTTATCGGATTTGAGTTTTTCGGTTACACCTTCTTTTTCAGCCAAGTCTTTTACAAGTTTTTCAAACATTTCTTCGGCTTGTCGGTCGATATTTTCAAGGTATTCGTTCAATTTCCCCGAGAGCATAAGTCCGTCAAACAGAACTTTCTTTTCAGTGCATAAATAGTGAAAATGTGATTTGCCGAAGGTGCCTATCTTCGGGCTTCCCGGCGGGGTGAGCAATGGAAAATAATAATCTCCCACAAGCTCATAATCAAGCCCGTTTTCTTCGTCGTGGATAAATCTTGCAAACGTTTCTGCGTTGCTTTGAATTTCGGAAGCGGTTTCCGAAAATGTGTTTTTGTTTGTTTTCATAATCATGAATCTCCTATATTGGTTTTTGGTGGGTGTCAAAGTGGCAGTCGGTTTCGGATAATCTATCCGTCTTGGTTGCCACAGTGACACCCATTTTTTATTATTGTTTGCCCTTGTTGTAGTTTGACGTAACAAGTGTAACGGCATTTACCGTTCGTCTCGGACAATGTTTTTTCGTGTCGGCTTGTTTGCAGGGCGTTCCTGCTTTGCTTTTTCAACCTTCTTTGCCTGTCCCATAAGCTCGTCCATTTTCTTTTGCCCGAAAATTCTTTTGAGGAAGAAATAATCCTTGTTTTCGCTTTTCAGCCGGTCGTTTTCTTTTGATAAGACCTCGACAGTATCTCGCAAGCGAACATTATCATTGTAAAGATTACCGTTTTTCTCGTTCAGCCGATAATAACTGTCCCACGCCTTAAAGCATTGCGCCACAAGGGATTTAATCAATTCTTTCAGTTTGTTAATCAGCGGTATCACAAGTTTGCTTCGATAGACCTTTGCCGTCATAAGCGCAGGCGGTTCAGGCAACTGAAATTCAGAATCGTTTTCGAGCTTGTTTTCAATTTCTTTGAGTTTTACCGTTGCATCCTCGTAATTCTTTACACGGTATTCAAGGGTTTCCACCTCAACCTTCTTTTCGGCTATGGTTTCATCAAGCTTTTCCACCTCTTTGGCTCGTTCTTGCTTCTTGTAGTCAAGCACGGATAAATGCCCATTGTGTGTATCTTTTTGAAGCCACTTAACATTGTATTTTTCCATAACCTTTGCAAGTTCATTCTTTTCGGATGCTGCCCAACGATTCCATTCGGTATCGCCCTTGCCGGTGCCCGTAAAGCCCTGATCGGCAAGTGCCCGTTTCAGCGATACTCTCGTTTCAAGTCCTCGTTTGCTTTCGGTTGTAAACGGTACAAAATCAATGTGTAAATGAGGTGTAGATTCATCAAGATGCAGATGGGCAGAGAATACATATAGTTTCGGATTCCGCTTCTGAAAATCAAGATAGTATTCTTCGAGAATTTTTGCTGTCAGTTCGGCGGCATCAGTTCCGCAGTGAGTATCATCCATATTGCCGATTTGCACAACGATTTCAGTAAAGGTTTTTTCCTGATGTCCGGTGCGAATATGCTCATAATAATTATCTATTCGTCGGTCATTTCGTTTTTGCTTGGCATTAAAATCAGCGAGAGCTTTATCGAATAATTTGTGATACACTTTCTTTATCGGTTCACGACAATAATCTTTATTAAGCAAAGTTCGTTCTTTGTCAACATTCGCCGCAATAAAGGTACGGCTGTTGTGGGACAGCGAACCTTTGCCGGTTTCAAAGCTTATCGTTCTTTCTATAAAATCACTTCCTTTTTCTTTAATAAGATTGCTTCTTTGGTTTTGTTCAATAAGGCACGAATGTGCCGTCATTCATCAAAATTCCTGCGTAGCAGAGGCGGTGTCAGCCGCCAAAATGTGAGTAAAACGAAACATTTTCATTTTGTTACTTTTGTCAAAAGTAACGCAAAAGCACTTTCGACAGCAGAGCTATCAAAAGATGCTGTTGCGCCCTACGGGGTGGTAGCTGATAAGGATTTTCCTACTCGGTCAATCCTTATCAGAGGGGTGTTACCCCTGCGTTTTGCGAAACGCTCCCCATTGCTCAACACTCTTTGAAAAGAGTAGCCGCAAAGGCTTTCAGAAACTTCCATCTCGGTGCCACGGCGACTCATCAGCACAAGCCGTGAGCCAAAGCAACTCCGTTTATATTAAGCAAAAGTCCCATTAGAAATCATCATCGGTATCACCGGCAAGTTTTCAGCTCCGACTTCTTCGATTTCTTTACGGTGCTGTTCAACTTTTTTCTGTATTTCTTCGTCCTTTTGCTTTTCATAAACGACATTTTTCTTATCCCTTTGTTGCTTATTCCAAGCGAGATTCTTTTCGTGGTTGTTCCAATATCGTTTTTAATCATGCGCAGTACCTTTTCCTCCATGCTTTCCTTTGCGTTTTCGGAAAAGACAATCTTTACTTTATACAGGGTGCTTCCGATTTGCTTTACAATATAATTGCTTTCGTCATTTTTGATTTCTAAATTCAACCTATAACCTCCGTTTTCGTTTCCGCCGCTGACGATAGGCGGATTATTTTTCTTTTGTTAAGCAATATATATTTGTCTTTTCGATGTGCCCCTCCGGTAATGGCTCAAAGGTTAGCTTTCCGAGCCGGGAACACATCTCATCCTGTTGCAATAAGTGGTAGCAGTATTCATTTTACAGATTTCGCATTGTCAAAATTCTTTGTCAAATCAAAGGGCCATTTTTGACAACGCTGAGATTTTGGTAAGATGCAGTTTTTGCACCATACCAACCGATAAAAGAATAAGCGTTTGATTTGATATGGGAGTAGTATTCAACAATACAAAACCGTTTCAAAAACATATCACTGATATACAAAAGTAGTGCTACTTCTGCTACAACGGCTACCGATTGCACCTCGCGAAGCCCTTACGCACTTTACCCTTTACAGAATAGCACATGGTCAACACCGATAATGACCTTGTTTTTGAATTTAATCATTTTCTTTCCTTTCTCGGCTTTTAACCGAATAGTTTTGTTGTTTGTGCTGGGGTATAATTGGGTAATTTTACCCAATTAAGAGGTAAATACAATCATAGGCAACAGTCCTTTCTTTTTTGAGCAAAAAAATAACCGACTTTTCAGCCGGTCATGATTACGCTTATGTACTTTTAACTTGGTGTGCCTCAAAGTGAGGCACACCAAAAAACTTTTCTGCTCCATTAAAATATGGGATAGATGATTTGCTTAGCTAATGGGACATTTTGTCCCTTTGCTGCTTGAACGAATTATCCGTAACGATATTTTTGGTAAGGGAACATTTTGTTCCTCTACTGCTTAAACCGATTATCTGTAACACTCCCAAAATCAATGGGCCATTTTGGCCCATTGATTTCACATACACCGCTTGACCAAAAATCAAGGGATCAAAATGATCCGTTGATTTTCAAGTTGTCAAAATGATAACTTGAATCTACAATATGGTAGTAGTATTTATAAATACAGAACCGACTGAAAAGCACATTTCGGTAGCAGTTGTAGCAGCTTCGGATTACTTCGCTTCTGCATTCGTACGGTAAGCTTTCTGCCGACAAGCATTACTGCAAAACTTGGCATCGGTTCTCATGGAAATAAAAGAAGAGCCGCAAACGGAACATATATGCTCCGAATGATGCTCCAACTTTCGCTGTTCGTTTCTCTTTTGTTTTGCGGCGTCCCGGCAATCGGATAAATGACAATATTTTCGGAAATATGTCAGCGTATAAAAGATTCTTCCGC